>CAMBQC010000013.1 GCA_945869855.1 Prosthecobacter debontii | reverse complement strand
CGGGGATGATTTTCACCGTATCGGAATGGCTCATCCACACTTGGGAAACCGCAGAGATCCCCTCGTAAAGCGCGCAGTCATCCACCGGGAAAAGATCCGCCGGGCCGTATTCGCGGCGGTTGCTCTTCTCCACGGTTCCGCCAAATTTCAGGTTCAGGAGCTGCATCCCGTAGCACACGCCGAGCACCGGCACGCCGAAGGCTTTCAACGCTTCGAAATCCAGATCCGGTGCATCCTCCTCGCTCGTGCTCTTCGGCCCGCCAGAAAGGATGATCGCGCCGGGCTCGCCGATGTTCGGGAAATCCTCCAACGCATAAAGCATGGCGAAAAATCCCAATTCCCGCACACGCCGTACAATGAGCTGCGTGTATTGCGAGCCGAAGTCGATGACGGCGACGTGGTTGTGATCGTGCATAAAAATTCAAATTTCAAATTTCAAATCTCAAAACCAACGGGCGCCGCACAGTGCTCTTCCTTGAAAGTTGAATTTTGAGATTTGAGTTTTCAGCCAAGCGGTTGGTAGTTCGTGGGTTCCTCCGTCATCACGATGTCGTGGACGTGGCTTTCGCGGAGGCCGCCGGCGGTGATGCGGGTGAAGACGGCTTTCTCGCGGAGCTCGGCGAGGGTGGAGGCGCCGACGTAGCCCATGCCGGATTTCAGGCCGCCCATGAGCTGGAAGACGACATCGGAAAGCGGCCCTTTGTAGGGCACGCGGCCTTCCACGCCTTCGGCAACGAGCTTCCCGGAGCTGTTCTGGGCGTAACGGTCGCCCGCGCCCTTGCGCATCGCGCCGAGCGAGCCCATGCCGCGGTAGGTTTTGAATCGGCGGCCTTGGTAGTAAACGCTTTGTCCGGGGCTTTCGCGCGTGCCCGCGAGGATCGATCCAAGCATTACCAGATCCGCACCGGCGGCGATGGCTTTCACCACATCTCCCGAGTAGCGGATGCCGCCGTCGGCGATGACTTTCACGCCTCGCTCGCGGCAATAACCAGCGACATTCTGGATCGCGGTGAACTGCGGCATGCCCACACCGGCGATCACGCGCGTGGTGCAAATCGATCCGGGGCCGACGCCCACTTTCAGCGCGCTGGCTCCGGCGGCGACGAGATCCTTCGCGCCCTGCTCCGTCACTACGTTTCCGGCCACCACCGGCCTGTCGCTGAGGCCGCGCAGCATTTCGATCACGTTCATCACGTGGCGTGTGTGGCCTGTCGCCGCATCGATGAAAAGAGCGTCCGCGCCCGCTGCGATGAGCGCGAGAGCCCGTTCCTGCACATCCGGCCCCACGCCGACCGCCGCACCACAGCGGAGCTGGCCGTTTGCGTCCTTTGCGGCACTGGTGAAACGGATGCGTTTCTCGATATCCGATCCGGTGATCAGACCGACGAGATGACCATCCGAGTCCACCAGCGGAAGTTTCTCGATGCGGTTCTGGTAAAGGATGCGCCGCGCCTCCTCAAGGCCGGTCGTCGGCGGGGCGGTGATGACTTTTTCGCGCGGGGTCATCACCTCGGAAACCAAGGCGTTGGGGCGGTCGAGATAGCGCACATCGCGGCCCGTCACCATGCCTTCGAGGCGGCCCTGGCCGTCCACAACGGGGAATCCGGAGAAACCGTTTTCCTCCATGATCACCAGCACGCGCTCCACGGTATCGGTCTTGCTGACCGTGAAGGGCTTGTTGATCACTGCGCTCTCGGAGCGCTTCACTTTGGAAACCATCGCCGCCTGCTCTTCGATCGGGCACGCGCGGTGAATCACTCCCATCCCGCCTTCACGCGCCAGTGCGATCGCGAGATCATGCTCGGAAACCGTGTCCATCGCAGCGGAAATGACCGGCAAGCCCAGCGGAATCCCGGGCGCAACCTCGGTGGAAAGATCGGCCTCGCCTGGCAGAACCGCGCTCAATGCCGGAACCAAAAGCACATCGTCGAACGACAATCCTAATGAAATCTCTGCCATGCGAAAGTCAACAGACCCGCCCGCCCGGCGGCAAGCGCGGATTCGAGTATGGGGAAAAATTTCACATACACCTGTAATGATGTATTTTCTCGATTTTTTCGTCCGGCGTGCTACCATGCGCACATGGATAAGACCCGCGTATTCAGAAACGGAGGAAGCGTGGCCGTCAGGCTACCCGCGAAATTCGCATTGCCACCTGGCGAGATCATGATCGAGAGGAAAGACGACAAACTGATTCTCACGCCCTTGGATGCGAAAGGTTGGCCGGTAGATCTGGAGAAATGGTTCACAGGGGCTTTCGACGATTTCGAACTTCCCGAACGTCCGAAAGATTCCAGACCCATCGACTTCTGACCATGTTTCTCCTGGATACAGACACTTGCGTCCGATTTCTGCGAGACGACCCGGATGTGAAACAGCAGATCACCCGGCAAGATCCCGATCACATCTACATCTCGATCCTGACGGTTTACGAACTGCGAGTGGGCATAGAGAAAAGCACGTTACGTAAAAGCGAGAAAATCCGGGATCTGAACGCTCTTCTCGATCTGCTTAAGGTGGCTCCGTTTTCAAATTCTGAGGCTGCAGAGGCAGCCCAAATTCGCGCCGAACTCGAAAAGAAGGGCACTCCGATTGGAGCCATCGACTACCTCATCGCCGGAGTCGCGCGTTGCCACGATTGGACCCTGGTCACCGGAAATTCACGCGAATTCAAGCGCGTGAAAAACCTGAAAGTCGAAAAGTGGTAGCTGATGTGTCCTTCCAACGGATGGGAAACGAATACAGAAAACTTCCAGTATTGACAGCAACGCAATCAATGCTAGCAATTCTTCAATGAGCACAACGCTAACGATACGCAACCTTGATGAAGAGGTGAAGAGGAAGCTTCGTATCCGCGCCGCCAGCCATCAGACTTCAATGGAAGCGGAAGCCCGCTCCATCCTTGCGGCAGCGGTCAACCAAGGGGAAGCGATCACCCCGCCGCGCACGCAGGGAGAGTTGCGAGCACGACTGGAAGCAGTTCGTGGAATCTGGAAAGGGCGGGCTGGCGGACGCAGCACCGATGAGATCATGCGCGAACTCAGGGGCGATGACTGAACCGGAAATCATCCTCGTGGATACCAACGTGCTCCTTGATATCACGGAGCATGACGAGCTATGGGCGGATTGGTCTCAGGAGCAGATGAGCCGCTATCTCGGGCGGATGGTGGTTAATCCGATGATCTATTCGGAACTTTGCCATGAGTCGGAAGATCCGGATGATGTCGATGCAATCCTGCTGACCCTTGGGGTGGACTTCAGGGAAATACCTCGCTTGGGGCTTTTTCTCGCCGCCCAAGCCTTCAAACTATATCGCCAGCGTGGGGGCAGCAAAACGGCGCCTCTACCGGATTTCTTCATCGGTGCCCACGCTGCCGCACTGGGAATCCCGATCATCACGCGGGATGTCGGTCGTTATCGCACTTATTTCCCCGGAGTCGAACTAATCTCTCCTTGAGAAAGGAAAGGGAAGCCGAGCTGGAAGATGCATCCTCCATCTGTCACATCCACAGCAGCCCTACCCGCTCCACCTTCACATCCGTGCGCGTGGGCTTGAGGGTTTCCTTTTCGAGGGGGAGCGTGAAGGGATCGAATGTCCGTCCGATTTCCTCCACCTCATTCTCCAGCGCCTTGCGGATGGATTCGACCTCCTCCTGGATGCCTTCGATTTTCGCCTCGGCGTTGGCGACGTCCTGGTGCTGCTTGTAGGCGGTGGTGGCCTTGGTGAAGGATGTGGTGCTGCCCGTTAGCCCGCCGAATCCAGATTTCCTGCCGAAGACCGATTTGAGGACGCTGCCGAGCACAGAGATCCCGGCCTGCATCTTCGCGGAGCCGGACTCGGCCTTTTCCTTGCAGAGCTGCGTCTCTGCCGTCCGCAGGCGGCCTTCTAGAACCTTGGTTTTCTTCTCCGCCGCCTCGCGCGCTTTTGCCAAAGCGGCATCCCTGCCCTCATGCGCCGCGTGGACAAGCCGGGCGCGGAAATCCGCCTCCGACTCGCCGAGTTTCCCCCAAGCCTTGAGCGACGGGCAGAGCCAGATCTCGGCGCGTTCCTCGCGGTAGAGATCATCCGCGAAATCCTTCACCACCGCCGTGTAATTCTTCGCGTTCATCGCGTATCCCGGCAGTTCCGCGAACGCGACGCCTTCCTCGGGATTTTCCTTCAGCGTCTCCGGCAGGACGGTGTCCGTGGATTCCCAATCGATGCCGCTGGCGAGGATGGGATTCACCTTCGCCACCTTGCGGCTGCCTTCGACGTTGGCTTTCGCGAGTGAGAAATGCACGGTGGCCTCCCGGTAGAGAAAGGGGATATATTTGCCGCTATTCGAGGCCGCGAAAAGCTCGGTCACGCCCGCACCAAGTACGGATCTCGTAGTATTTTCCGCCGGAGCTGTGGAGCGCGCCATCGGGTTGAAATCCTCCGCCGCTTGCGCTTTCACCGGAACGAAAGCCGCCCGCTTCGGATCCATCAGCCCCTTGATCTGGCCGCGGGTGAGCGGGCCTGTCAGGTAGCTCATCACCCAGCGAACGTGGAACAACACCGGTGCGTCCTCGTGGACGTTGTTCATCAGGAAAACCCGGTTGCCCAAGCCCGAGAGTAGCGTCTCCATTTCCTTGCGGTCGAACTTCGCGTTCTGCGATCCCGCCGCGCCCTCCAGCCCGTCGAGCACGCGCAGCTTGTCGCGCTCCGTCTGCAGCCGGCCGAGGAACCAGGTGCCGATGTTCGATAGCGCCTTGTAATCGAGATCGACCGGGTTTTGCGTGGCGAGAAGGCAGCCGAGTCCGAAGGCGCGCCCCTGTTTCAGCATGGTCATCATCGGGCGCTTCGAGGGCGGGTTCGCGGAGGGCGGCAGGAAACCGTAAATCTCATCCATGTAGAGCAGAGCGCGGAGCGAGGTCGTGCCGCGCTGCGTCCGCATCCAGCCGACCATCTGGTTGAGCAGCAGGCTTACGAAAAACATGCGTTCGGCGTCGCCGAGGTGGGCGATGGAGAAAATGGAGATGCGCGGCTTGTTGTCGTCGCGGTAAAGCATTTTCCCGATGTCGAGCGGCGCGCCCTCCAGCCATGCGGAGAAGCTCGGCGAGGCCAGCAGCGTGTTGAATTTCATCGCAAGAGCCTGGCGCGGTTTCTCGGGGAAAAAGGTTTCCAGATCGATCACGCCGATCTTGCCGAAGCCGGGCCGCTGGATCTGCCCGATGAGTTTTTCCAAATCGAGTCCGCGACCTTCCTTCCATTCGCTGAGGAAAATCGATGAAAGCAGCGCCGCCTCCGGGCCATCCGAATCAACGCCGACCAGCGAGAGCAAGCTGTCCACCGTGCTGCCCACGGTTTCACCTAACAGCTCGCCGTCCTCCATCACCTCGGCGGGCGGCACGCCCAGCGAACTGAGGATGGAAACCGGTATCCCCGCCGGGCTGCCGGGCGTGAAAATGTTGATATCGGTCTTCTCCCGGAAGCGCGCGATGCGATCCGCGCCCTGCCCCCAATCCTCCAAGCCCTTTTTCCACATCGCCGCCGTCTTCGTGGCGTGTTCCTCGACGGTGATCCCCTTCTTCGCCGCATCATCCACGTTCACCCATGGCTGGAAACTTTTCCCATCCAGCTCCGGAAAGGTCAGCAGCAGGTTCGCGATGTCGCCTTTCGGGTCGATCACGATGGCCGGGATATTGTCCATCGCCGCCTCTTCTAACAGCGCGAGGCACAAACCCGTTTTCCCGGAACCCGTCATCCCTAGCACCACGCCATGAGTAACGAGATCCTTCGAATCATACATCACCGCCTCCGCCGTGACCGTTTGGGTATCGTGGTTGTATTCCTTACCCAGATAAAATTGCCCCAACTTCTCGTAGTCGAAAACTTGCTCGCTCATACCGGCAACACTTTGCCCGCAACACCATATAGCGCCAGCCATTTCCGTCTGAACGGCAAAACCGACTTTCTCCTGCTCGGCAGATGTGAATGCGGATCTATAAATGTCGCAGCGCGTCAAAACGTTGCACCTAACTGCGCCATATCGTTCCAGATCATCCCGCCGGACTTGCGTCATGGTCTTTCCAAACCCTTTTGGACAAAAGGATCATGCCCCGATTTTCCAAAAAGGCACATCCCCTGCGATAGGCACCGCAGCAACCACCACCAACTCCCATGTCAAAAATTTTAGGAATCGACCTCGGCACCACCAACTCCTGCATGTCCATCATGGATGGCGGCGAACCCACCGTTCTTGAAAACTCCGAAGGTGCCCGCACCACCCCATCCGTTGTCGCCTTCGCGAAAAACGGCGAGCGCCTCGTCGGCCAGGCCGCGAAACGCCAGGCCGTTACCAACCCGAAAAATACGATCTTCTCCGCGAAACGCCTCATCGGCCGCAAGTTTTCCGAACTTACCGACGCCGATAAGCGCATGCCTTACAAGATCGTCGCCGCATCGAATGGCGACGCCCACATCGAAGTCGAGGTCGCCGGCGAGAAGAAAACCTACTCCCCGCAGGAAATCGCGGGCATGGTACTCGGCAAACTGAAAGCCGATGCCGAAGCCAAGATCGGCGAAAAAATTTCCCAAGCGGTGATCACCGTCCCCGCCTACTTCAACGACTCCCAGCGCAACGCCACCAAGGCCGCCGGTGAGATCGCCGGCCTTGAGGTGCTCCGCATCATCAACGAGCCGACCGCAGCCGCTCTCGCCTACGGACTCGACAAGAAGTCCGACGAGAAAATCGCCGTCTATGACCTCGGCGGCGGCACCTTCGATATCTCCGTCCTTGAGATCGGCGACGGTGTCTTCGAAGTCCTCGCCACCGACGGCGATACACAGCTCGGCGGCGACGATTGGGACAATACCCTCATCGAGCACATCGTCGGTGAGTTCAAGAAGGATCAGGGCATCGACCTCTCCGGCCAGCCCGATGCGCTCCAGCGCATCAAGGAAGAGGCGGAGAAAGCGAAGATCGCCCTCTCTTCCAGCCAGTCCTACGACATCAACCTCCCCTTCATTACCGCCGACGCCACCGGGCCGAAACACATCCAGCTCACCATGTCCCGCTCCAAGCTGGAGCAGCTCACCGACAAACTTTTCGAGCGCACCAAGAAACCCGTCCGCGATTGCCTCAAGGAAGCCGGTGTTTCCGCAGCGGACATCAACGAGCTCGTCCTCGTCGGCGGCATGACCCGCATGCCGAAAGTCGTCGAGATCGCCCGCGAACTCGCTGGCCAAACCCCTCACCAGGGCGTGAACCCGGATGAGGTCGTCGCCATCGGCGCGGCCATCCAGGGCGGCGTGCTGCGCGGTGATGTGAAGGATGTCCTCCTCCTCGACGTCACCCCCCTCACCCTCTCCATAGAAACGGAAGGCTCCCGCGCCACACCGATGATCGAGCGCAACACCACGATCCCGGCCAAAAAATCCCAAGTTTTCTCCACCGCCTCCGACAACCAGCCCGCCGTGGACATCCGCATCTCGCAGGGCGAGCGTCCGATGTTCATCGACAATAAGCTGCTCGGAAACTTCAAGCTCGACGGCATCGCCCCCGCCCGCCGCGGCGAACCGCAGATCGAGGTCACCTTCGACATCGATGCGAACGGTATCCTCCACGTCTCCGCCAAGGACAAGCAATCCGGCAAGGAGCAGAAAATCTCCATCCAGGGTTCCTCGGGACTTTCAAAAGAGGAGATTGAGAAAGCCAAGCAGGACGCCGAAGCTCACGCCGAGGAAGACCGCAAGCGCGTCGAGAAAGTCGATGCCGTCAACAAGGCCGAGAACCTCGCCTTCTCTGTCGAAAAACAACTCGGCGAACTCGGCGACAAGGCGCCCGCCGAACTCAAATCCGCCCTCGAGGAAAAAGTTAAAGCCGTCCGCGACGCGATCTCCAGCGATGACATTGAAAAAATCAATGCTGCTTCGACCGAACTCGAAGCCAAGCTGCAAGACCTTGCCGACGCTGCCCAACAAGCCGGCGCCTCCCCTGACGTCGAGCCGGTCGAAGCATCCGGTGAGTCCTCCGAGCCGAAAAAGGCAAAAGGTAAGGTCGTCGATGCGGAAGTCGTAGACTGAGCGAACACTTTCCACCTCCGCAAAAGCGGCGGTGGCTTCTCAAACTAAACCAACAACCAAAGAAACAAAAGCATATGGCAAACATCAAACCACTCGGACACCGTGTCCTCGTCAAACGCCTCGAAGCCGACGCGATCAGCGCGGGCGGAATCGTCCTTCCTGACACAGCAAAGGAAAAGCCGCAGGAAGCGGAAGTCCTTTGCCTCGGAACCGGCGGCAAGGATGAGAAGGGCAACGACATCGTCTTCTCCGTGAAGGTCGGCGACAAAGTCCTCATATCCAAATACGGCGGCACCGAAGTCAAACACGGCGGAGAGGAAGTCCTCATCATTTCCGAAGGCGATATCCTCGGAATCGTCGCATAATCTAAAACTGAACACTGAAATCTAGCAAACTTAAAGAATATGGCCAAACAACTACAATTCGATGAAGCGGCACGCCAGGCTCTCCTGCGCGGTGTCGAGAAACTGGCGCGTGCCGTCAAGGCGACCCTCGGGCCGTCCGGACGCAACGTGATCCTCGACAAGAAATTCGGCTCGCCGACGATCACCAAGGACGGCGTTTCCGTCGCCAAGGAGATCGAGCTCGAGTGCCCTTACGAAAACATGGGCGCACAGCTCATCCGTGAGGTTTCGAGCAAGACCTCCGACATCGCGGGCGACGGCACCACCACCGCCACCGTGCTCGCCGAAGCGATCTACAAGGAAGGCCTCCGTAACGTCACAGCCGGTGCCAACCCGATCTCGCTCCAGCGCGGCATCATGAAGGCCACCGAGGCCATCGTCGCCCAGCTCAAGGTCATTTCCAAGACCGTCTCCGACACCAAGGAAATCGCTCAAGTCGCAACCGTTTCCGCCAACTGGGACACCGAGATCGGCGGCATCATCGCCGAGGCGATGGACAAGGTCGGCAAGGACGGCACGATCACCGTTGAAGAAGCCAAAGGCATCGAAACCACCCTCGACGTCGTCGAAGGCATGCAGTTCGACAAGGGCTACCTCAGCCCGTATTTCGTGACCGATCCGGAGTCGATGGAAGCCAGCTTCGAAAGCGCACTGATTCTCATTCACGAGAAAAAAATCAGTTCGCTCAAGGACATGCTCCCTCTCCTCGAGAAAGTCGCCAAGTCCGGCAAGCCTCTTATCATCATCGCCGAGGATGTGGAAGGCGAAGCGCTCGCGACTCTCGTGGTCAACAAGCTCCGCGGCATCCTCAACATCGCCGCTGTTAAGGCACCCGGTTTCGGCGACCGCCGCAAAGCCATGCTCGAGGACATCGCCGTCCTCACCGGTGGCCGCGTGATCACCGAAGACCTCGGCATCAAGCTGGAGTCCGTTGAGCTCAGCGACCTCGGCCAAGCCAAGCGCATCACCATCAGCAAGGATTCCACCGTCATCGTCGAAGGTGGCGGCACTTCCGAGGCTATCACCGGCCGCGTGAATCAGATACGACGCCAGATCGAGGAAACCACCAGCGATTACGACAGCGAGAAGCTCCAAGAGCGCCTTGCCAAGCTCGCAGGCGGTGTCGCCGTCATCAATGTAGGCGCGGCTACCGAGACCGAGATGAAGGAAAAGAAAATGCGCGTCGAGGACGCTCTCCACGCCACCCGCGCAGCGGTCGAGGAAGGCATCGTTCCTGGCGGTGGCACCGCCCTCATCCGCGCTCAGGCCGCCCTCGGCGACCTCGGCCTCACGGGTGACGAACTCACCGGCGCGGGCATCGTTGCCCGTGCCGTCGAGGCTCCGCTCCGCCAGCTCGTCGCCAACGCGGGCCGCGAAGGCGCCCTCGTTGTCGAGAAGGTCAAGAACGGCAAGGGTGGCGAAGGCTACAACGTCGCCACCGACAAGTTCGAAGACCTCATCGTCTCCGGCGTCGTCGATCCGACCAAGGTCACCCGCTCCGCCCTGCAGAACGCCGCGTCCATCGCCGGCCTACTGCTCACCACCGAGTGCCTCATCACCGACCTTCCCGAAAAGGAAGCGGCGGGCGGCGGCGGCCACGGCCATGACCACGGCGGCATGGGCGGCATGATGTAATAAAAAGTGTCGGCGATCTTCAGTCGCCGTTACCATTCACGAAAGCCGGACAAGTTCATCTTGTCCGGCTTTTTCGTGAGACATTTCCTCACCTTCTCAAAGCATCACGCCAGCGTCGCACTGTGATTTCCACCCAGCACAGACCATTTGGCAAAGGGTCTAAAGATCGTTTTTACCTCCGCTTTTTCTTCCCGCCGCCGACTTTCTTGCGGCGGATCGGTTTCGAAGGGGAATCATCGAGCAGGGCGGAGTAGATGTAGGGGAAATCGGGGAGTTTGTGGCGGGGTATCTCGCGGTTCACGAAGATCTCGACGGATTTCGCGAAATCGAGCTCGTCGGCGGTGAGAATGGTGAAGGCGTCGCCTTCGGCTTGCGCGCGGCCAGTGCGGCCGATGCGGTGGACGTAGTCCTCAGCGTTTTCCGGAACGCGATAATTGATGACATGGGAAACGCCGGAGACATCGATCCCGCGCGCGGCGACATCGGTGGCTACAAGGATCTCATAATTGCCGCTCTTGAAACCGGCCAGTGCCTTCATACGGTCGGTTTGGTTAATGTCGGAGTGCATGGCGGCGACCTTTAGCTGGCCGGTGGTCTTGATCATCGCCGTCACCTCATCGGCCTCCCGACGGGTGCGGGTGAATATCATCACGGAATGGTAATCAGTTTCCTTCAGAAGGGCGAGGAGGAGCTCGTCGCGCTGGTCAATGGAGACAGGATAAAAGGCATGGGAAACGGTGGCGGCGACCTCGCGGCGGGCAATCTCGATTTTCACTGGATCGACAAGGCACCATTGCGCGAAGGTCTGGATCGCAGCGGGCATGGTGGCAGAGAAAAACAAAGTCTGGCGACCTTCCCACGGGCAGAGGTTCACGATTTTCCGAACCTGCGGGAGAAATCCCATGTCGAGCATGCGATCCACTTCGTCGAGAATGAGAATCTTCACCTCGCCGAAGCGCATCGCAGCGCGGTAGAAGCAATCGACCAAGCGGCCGGGAGTCGCGACCACGATGTCTGCGCCGTCGGTAAGCTGTTTCATCTGCTCGCCGAGGCCTACACCGCCGTAAAGAAGTGCGACCTTCATGCCGGTATGCTTGCCGTATTTCTCAAACTGCTCGGCGACCTGGTGGGCCAGTTCGCGGGTTGGTTCCAGCACTAGGATCTGGGGCTTGCCCAGCTTCGTGATCTTGGAAAGTGAGGGCAGAGCGAAGGCGGCGGTTTTGCCGGTTCCCGTTTGCGAGGCACCGATGACATCCTTGCCTTCGAGGATCACAGGGATTGCCTGCGCTTGGATCGGTGTCGGTTCGGTGTAGCCGGTTTCAACGATCGCTTCGAGAATCAGAGCGCTTAGGCCAAGTGTGTCAAATCCCATAAGGTGAGAGGTTTATGCGGGCATTTCAGCGGGGTCAAGGATTTGATGGGTGGAGATCGTAATGCCGCCATAAGACTTTTCACGGATTCCTAGCTTTCAGCTAGATGAAGCCCAGGTCGGCGGTAAAAAAATACTCTGTCGTGCT
Source organism: Prosthecobacter debontii (assembly GCA_945869855.1). Taxonomy (GTDB): domain Bacteria; phylum Verrucomicrobiota; class Verrucomicrobiia; order Verrucomicrobiales; family Akkermansiaceae; genus Luteolibacter. The sequence continues at coordinate 20,443 of CAMBQC010000013.1, read as the reverse complement.
TTTTTACCCTTTCATACGCACGAAGCGCGGCCCAGCGATTTCCCCATCATAATAGCGGTGAAAGACTGGGCAGGCGGAACCCGATAGCGGCGGAACGATCCACGACCAGTCTCCTGGAACCTTTCGACCGCTGGATTTCTCGTTCTCAAGGTGTCTCATGAATTGCTCTGAAGCGGTGTGATGATCCACAATTGTGACACCGTCTTCACGAAATGAATGCAATACCGCCGAGTTAATTTCAATGAGTGCGCGGTCTTTCCAGAAAGACGAATTTGTGCTGGTATCAAGACCCATACGCTGTGCCACGATCGGGGTCTGATCATAGCGATAGGTATCGCCTAAATTGCGTGATCCGATTTCTGTCACCATGTAAAAGCCACTGAAGGGCGCGGCAGTGTATTGTAATCCATCCGCCTCCAACGCCATGTCACACACAGCCGGAAGAGCGTGCCACTTCAACCCGAGTGAGGCGAACCATGGCAAGTAAGGATGCCTGATTTCGACTTCCATTACGGAATCCGGCGGCAAATCAAAGATTCGGAGTCGTTCACCGGGAATTTCGATCAGCAATGGTAAAATATCAAAAGCCGAGCGGATAGCCGGGGCCTTCCAGCCGAGCGATAAAACACGGCTCGTGAAAGAAAGCTGTTCTGGATCGCCGAGGACACTCCCATCTGGAAGAAGGTATCCCGCATAACGTATCAATTGACGATTGCGGATACGAATTCCGCCTGCCTCAGAGTTGGCGGGAGCAAATACCGTGATGAGAGGGCGAATACGACCCGAATTGGTGGAAACACGAAGGTGGTTGACACAAGCCTCGTAGACGTCCTCCGCGCTTGCGGCATCACGCGCATCAATGAGTTCCAAAGATGACCAAAACAACCTTCCTATGCAGCGTGAATTGTTGCGCCAGGCGATGCGCGCGGATTCGGTCAGCTTCTCGAGAGATACAGCCATTATAAAATACGTAAGATCACTTCGCTGGTGGATGCGTGAAGAGTCATGCGAGATCCATCTCCATCTCGTCATACAACATACGATTCTTACATTCATCTAGTTGGCAAGAAAGCCTGAACATTTCCCGGGATCTAATAAGGTTGTGCCCGTTAAAATCGGATGGAAACACAATATCGCCCAATATGTAATCAGTGAGAAGTCGCAAACCGATGTTATGGGCAAGCTGACGCCCCTGCATTATCAGTTGATTATGTTCGTTGCGAGTAAGGATATCATTCAATTCTATGAGAAGAGTGTAGAGTCGTTGATCGGTGAAATCATTCTCGGTTCGATTTTTGTCAGGGAGATAATTGACGTGTTCAGCAATCAAGTCCTCCTCACCGATCGCCCCATAACCGGCCAAACTTGGGGCCACCGTATTGAGATCAACTGAACAAAAGTTGCCGTTGGCACGTGGTTCGGTGTGGATAAAGTTCTCTGTAACAAACTGCTTTGTATGATTCGGAATGCTTCCCACATATCGTAGCGAGGAAGAATTGGAGATTAGTAATTTATTGGCTTTTGCATACTTGATTTCTTCATGGCATTTATCGACACGACCTTCAGGATTCTTGGCAATGGCATCGAGTAGGGCATCATGGCATTGCGTATCTTCTGTGTGCTTAGAAAGAAAGATGTTCTGGAATGAGGAAGGAAGGTTACATTTCCTTTCATGGAATCGAGCCAGCATGAGAAATGCCTGAGCGGCTACGTTTGGTGCCCTCGTGATCCCGAGATTTTTGACGTTACCGATAAAACGGAAGCAACGCCAAATCATGCCACCGGGAATATCATACCAGTATGATTTTGCACTCCGCGTAGGATGTAATTTTAGGATATAGTCATCCTCCGCATGCGTATCTTCCGGCGCCTCGCCATCCAATGATGGCGAGGCAGTTGGCTCGCCATCATTTTCATCTGTGCGCTGAGCTGTGGCAGATAGTGATGATAATTTACTTTGTAAAATAAAAAGTTCATTACTCTTGTCACTGGGTTCGACCAGATATGTATCGACGCCATTTTTACTATCCATTTGATCGGCGTGTCGGAGCAATCTAAGATATCCGAAATATCTTGCCGGCTTAACTACGTGGCGTATCATAATTTCTTGTTATTTCGTCAAATCCCAGGTGGATAGCAACTTCTTCAGAATCGTAGCAGAATCCAACCTCCCGGCAAGCTCCGAATAAAGCCCCAAGCCGGTGCAGGCAATCTAATGCTACGAGGCGGCAAACCGTCCCTTTGCTGGCACGTTAAAATTTCAGTTCAGAGACTCATTGCCACAAGAACTCCGGAAGGCAACTCCCCTGTGTCATGCTTTATCAGCTAGAAAAGACCTCCGGCACAGCTCCGCGTATTTCCCCTCCCTGGCGAGGAGGTCGGCGTGAGTTCCTTGCTCGATGACCTGGCCTTTTTCAAAAACGTAAATCTTGTCCGCGTTCTGGATGGTGGAGAGGCGGTGGGCGATGACGAAGGCGGTGCGGTTTTTCATCAGGCGGTCGAGGGCGGCCTGGATCTGGCGCTCGGTTTCGGAATCGACCGAGGCGGTCGCTTCGTCGAGCAAGAGGATGGGTGCGTCCTTCAGTAGCGCTCGGGCGATGGAAAGGCGCTGTTTTTCCCCTCCGGAAAGTTTCACGCCACGCTCGCCGACGCTCGTGTCGAGTTGTTTGGGTAGCTCCCGCACAAAGGATTCCGCGTTGGCTGCGGCGAGTGCGCTCCACATTTCTTCGTCGGTGGCGTCGCGTTTGGCGAGAGAGAGGTTCTCGCGGACGGTTCCATTAAAAAGGAAGGCCTCCTGGGTAACATAGCCGAGTCTCTCACGCAGCGAATTCTTGGAAAGGGTGGAGATGTCGGTGCCGTCAATGGTGATGGTGCCGGAGTTGAGTTCGTAGAAGCGGTTGAGGAGGGAGAGGACGGTGGATTTGCCGGCCCCCGTCGAGCCCACGAGGGCGATCGTGTGCCCGGGTGGGGCGTCGAGGTTGACCCCGTTGAGAGTGGGTTGAGATCCGTAGGCGAAGGATACGTTTTCAAAACGGACGTGGGCCTTGATTTGTGTGGGAAGGGATTTTCCGTCGGCTGCGTTCGCCTCGTCCTCCGAATCCATGATCTCGAAGACGCGGTCGCCGGCGGCACGTGAGGAGAAAATCATCTGGTTGAGTTGGCGGAGCTTTCCGACTGGCTCATAGAAGAGGCTGAGGAGCAGGAAGAAAAAGGTCATGTCGCCGAGGGTCATGCGCCCTTCAATAATTGCGGCGGCTCCGAAACCAAGTACGAGGACGTAGCCGAGCATGCTGGCGAAGGACATGGAGGGATTGTAGAAGGCCCACCATTTCATGAGGTGGAGGGTGGCCTTGCGCACCTGCTGGGAGAGACGGTTGAAGTTGGCGTGCTCCTCGTCCTCGGCCGCGTAGGATTTGATCTGGCGGATGCCGGCGATGTTGTCGTGGAGGAGTGAGTTGAGGGCGGAGGTGGCGTTGCGCTCGGCCTTGTGGCGGTGGCGGGCGTCCTTCGAGTAAACCCAGGCGCCTACGATAAGGATGGGGATGGGAAGAGTGGCCCAGAGGGCGACCTGCCAGTCGGTGAGATACATCACCAGGCCGACGGCGACGAGCTGGATGATGGCGACCAGGCCAAGCTCAATACCATCGATAAGGACGCGCTCCATCGAGGTGACGTCCTCCACGACACGGGTCATGATATCTCCGGTTCGGCGCGAGTCGAACCAGTTGAGCGGCAGGCGCTGGATTTTCCGGTAGAGATCGGAGCGGATGTCGTAGATGACGTTCTGTTCGAAGTGGTTGTTTACGAAGATGCGGGCGCAGTTGAGGCCGTCTTTGAGTAGGTAGGAGGCGGTGGCGAGGATAGCCCAAAAAAGGAGTTCGTCGTGGCGCGCTGGATCGGGAACGATACGATCAATGACGATCTGCGTGATTTTAGGAAAAAAGATGACCGATACAGCCATAAGGGTTGCGCAGATGAACTGCGCAGTCGCAAGGCCGGGATAGCGGCGCAGATAGGAAAAGACGCGGAGGACGGAATTCATGGGGCGGGGTGACCCTTCGCGCAGGAAGTCCCGTTGTAAAGTCAAGCATGCAACACGCCGATGGATCCCGTAAAATTTGAATATTTTGGTATTGCTGCCCCCGACTCCGGTCACCTAGGTTTTCCCAGACCCGGAATCACACACCGCAAAAAAACCATGGCCAACATTTTAGGTATCTTCGCCGCTATCATCCTCGCAGTCTCTGCTTATGTGGCGTCCAAAAACAACGCGCGCTTCGAGGAGGAGATCGCGACCCTAGCCGAGAAAAAAAGAAAACTCACCTTCAATCAAAATAACTACAAAGAATTGCAAGCCAAGCTTGATGCGCTACCCATCGAGCGCGCCGAGGTGGACACTCAGTTTGCGGCGAAGACCGAAGTGGAGAAGGGGCTAAAGGATTCCAATGCAGCGATGAGTGCAGATATCGAGGACAAAACAGATCAAATCGAAGCCAATACTAAGGAGCTTGATGCGTTCCGCGAAAAAGTCGCGGAGATCGGCAATATTGGAGAGCTTGCTCCCAAGATGAAAGAGATGCGTACGGATCTAGAGGAACTCATACAAAGCATTACCGACAACGAGGCATCCCTCGCCAACCTCACTGCGCAGGACGCGGCCACGGCCGCCGATGCGAAGAACCGAAAGCAAGAACTGGAAACACAAAGCCGTGGCGAATCGTTGCCATCCCTGAAGACCAGCATCCGCAGCATCTATCCGACATGGGGCTTCGTTACTCTCAATGCCGGCAACAACGCAGGTGTTACCGCCACTTCAACTCTCGATGTAGTTCGAGACGACGCCATCATCGCCAAGCTATTGGTCACCTCGGTGGAAAGCCGTAGCGCCTCCGCCAGCATCATCCCCGACTCGATCGCCCAGGATATCACCCTCATGGTCGGCGACCGCGTGGAGACATCTAAAACGAAGTAGGCCGCAGATAACTGATCTTTCCACGAAAACAAAAACCCTTCACCGAAACCCATGAAATTCGTATTTCCTATCCTAGCCATTTTGGTTTGCGCCGCCGCCGCTTACTTCAGCCTCACGCAGTCCGAGAAATTCCGAGCTACCCAAAAAGATCGTATCCAATCGATAAAAACGAACGTGAGTGTGGAGGCCAGCATCGTTCAAGCGGAGGACAAAATTAAAAAAGAAGAATATCTCCTCAGGAAAGCGCAAGACAACCTTGCGATAGTCACCGCCAGCGTGCAATCCCTCGAATCCGATACAACCCGCCTGAAGAACGAGTTGGTAAAGGTTGATGCTGACCTCGCCGATCAGGATGTGGAAAAAGAGCAACTCAACGATACGCTCAAAGAAGTGCAGCAGATATTCACTGCCATGAATTTTGGCGGCGATGTCACGATAGATAACCTCGCCGAGAAGATCGGTGAAATTGAAGAGGACATTAAGGTCAAGAATGCAAAAATGGAGGAGCTTGTTGCCTTAATCGATGGTGCAAATAAGAGCCTCGCTGGAAAGCAGGAGGACGTAGCTCGCCTTGTTGCTCGGAAAAGTGCACGCGATACCCGCATCAGCCGCAACGCCATGGAGGCACGTGTCACCGCTGTGAACGGCGATTGGGGATTTCTTGTGATCGGTGCCGGAGAAAATTCCGGTTTCACTCCACAAACCACCCTTCTCGTGCAGCGCGACGGGCGCCTTATCGGAAAAGTGAATCCTTCCGCGATTGAGCCCACACAGACTATCGCCGAGATCGACTTCAAGTCCATTTCTCCCGGTGTCCGCATCCAGCCGGGTGACAGCGTGATCCTCGCGAAACCCGCGGCGAACTGAATCTTTCGACATCCACTCTTGAACTTTCGTCAAAGCGAGCTTCCTTCCATCCCATGAAACGTATCCTCTTTCTCGCTCTCACCGCCGTAATGTTTCCATCCTGCGCCGATGAAAAAACGAAGCCAGTTGGCCCTGTTTCGGAAAGCAGCCGGATCCCGTGGAACGTTCCGGTAGCGGGCCAGGGAGGCGGGCAGTTCAGCATGCTGCCACAGAATCAGCACCGCCGCTAAGCGCGGTGGATATTGCATCCTGTTGTTTTCAATCCCGCAGCTTCAATCCCGGTGGTAAGGGCTACCGGATTTGATGCAGGCGAGTCGGTAGAGTTGTTCTAGCAGGACGATCAGCGCGAGTTCGTGCTGCATGGTGAGCTTGGATAGCGCGAGAACCATATCGCAGGCATTGCGTAATTCCGGTGTGTGCCCATCCGCCGCGCCGATGAGGAAAGCAACCGTCTTCACTTCACCATTCATTTCCAACGCTTCCATCTTCCCTGCGAGCGAGCGGGTGTCGGGTGCTTCGCCCCGCTCGTCGAGGGCGATGCGGTGGCAGCCTTGGGAGGCTTCCAGAAGACGCGCGGAGACGGATGCACTGTCACCCGCTTTGACCATGACGAGTTCGCAGCCGCCGTGCCGGACCATTCGTTTCAGGTAATCCGCTACGGCCGTTTTTGCGTAATTCAGCGCAGGCTTGCCCGCCACAACGATACGAAATCTCATATGCTCAGACTTGCAGAAGGCTGCCGCACGCTCCAGCCTCTTTCCTATCATGAAATACTTCATAATCCTACCGCTTGTCACCCTTGCGGCGTGCGCCCCACAACCCGGCCCGGTGAAACGCCAGATGATCGGCCTTCTGGAAAAATTCGACCGGTGGGATTACAATGGTGACGGACAGCTTACGCTATCCGAACTCAAGGACGCCGAGGAGTTGAGCGGATTGCCTGCAGCGGATATCCTCGCGTTCTACGACACCGGCAAGAACGAAAGGATCTCTCTCGCCGAGGCTGAGGCGGGGATGTCCCGGATCGACGAGGCGAAGCTGACCGTGAAGGAAATCAAGAAACGGTCATGAGCGACATCTACGAAGATCCCGGAGTGCTCGCCGAGTATCTGCTGTTTCATTACGGGACGGCGGAGGAAATCCTACCGCCGGATGTAGCATGGCCAGAAGGCATGACAGAGGCGCTCGATTTCGCCGTCCGAACCACCCTCCATTTTTCAAAGCATAACGTAGGGCGTGGGCTTGACCTCGGTTGTGCCGTCGGAAGATCCACCTACGAGATGTCTAGTAGTTGCAGCCATGTTACCGGGATCGATTTCTCGCAGGCTTTCATCGATGCTGCGAACGCCCTGCGCGAGGGGAAAGCCGTAGGCTACGTCCGCCGTGACGAAGGCCATTTGGCCACCGGCCTCACGGCGAAATTACCGGAAGGCATCGACCCCTCGAAAGTGTCATTTTTACGGGGTGATGCCATGGCATTGCCTATTGATATCGGAGCCTTCGACCGGGTGCATGCGGCAAATCTGATCTGCCGCCTCACCGATCCCATCCTTTTGCTCGACCGTTTTCCCGAACTAGTGAATCCCGGCGGTGAGCTGGTGCTGGCCACGCCCTGCACCTGGCTGGAGAACTTCACGGCTCCCAAAAACTGGCCGCCGGGCGATACACTGGCTTGGCTGCAAGGTCATCTTGGCGGCGCTTTTGAACTTGTGAAACGCGCTGATGAGCCGTTCCTGATCCGCGAGACCGCGCGCAAGTTCCAGTGGACGCGCTCGATGCTGACGGTGTGGCGGCGGCGCTGATCATAAACGGGCGGATAAATGTCCCACCAGACAGACTGGGACTCAAAGTCCCAGCCACAGAGTATGATCAGGATTTTTTCTTCCGCAGGAAGGGTGGTAGGTCGAGATCCTCGCCATCAAAAACGTTGGGATTCTCTCCTTCGAATCGGCCTTTCGGTGCGCTATCGAACGGGAGTTCGCTTTGCGGGTTAGGGAATTTAGGATCGAGCTTCAATTGCGTGGCAGGAGCTTTTCTGGCGGGCGGGGAAGGTGGTGTGATGTCTTTCACGGAAGGATCGCTGTCTTCGGATCCGGCCTTGGAAGGTGGCCCAGATTTGCCCCAGAGCGGCTTGTCAGGTGCGCGGTGCTTTGGTTGATTCCCAAAAATGAATGGGTCGTGGGATACTTTCTCGTGCGGATCGGGTTCAGGCATGATCCCAACGGTGGATTCTGTCGTTGTGAACTCCGCGAACGGCCTATCCTCTTTTTTAGGCGTCTCGGGCTCGGATCGCGAAGGTTCGCCGCGCTCCGATTGCTGAAAGAGGGCGGCTGTCTCGACACCGATCTCGGGGTTCGGCCCAGAACGCACTATCGTTTCCGCGAGTGGATCTGGATGATTTTCCGATCCATCGGTAGCGGAGGATGCTTCCTCCAGCGGCTGCTTCGGCGTCATGGTTTCAATGGCTGTGGGCGCTTCGGCATTCTGCTCGATCTCCTGGAATGCGGGCTCGATCACCAGAAGGGCCGGCTCCTTCGTTTCTGAGTTAGCGGTGGGTTCCGGGATTTGGCTGGTTGAAGCTCTGCTGCCGACGCTGAGCGAGTCTTCCGGTAGCGCACTGATCAACGTGATGGAGAGGTTCTCGCCCATGGCAGGATCGATCGCAGCGCCGAAAAGGACGTGCGCCGTTTCCGGGACATGCTTCTGGAGGCTGCCCATCAGTAGCTCGATTTCAAACAGAGTGAGCGACTCGCCGCCGCAGAGATGGACGAGCACGGTCTGCGCTTCCTTGAGAAGCGCCCCTTGGTCAAGCAACGGGCTGGAAAGGGCGTTGCGGAGTGCTTTCGATGCGCGATCCTTGCCATCGGCGATCCCTGATCCGAAAAGGCAACGGGAGCGAGTGGTGCGCAGCGCAGACATCAGGTCGTCCAGTCCGACGTTGATAAGGCCCGGGCGGATCACGAGGCGGATCACCGCCTTGATTGACTCGGAGATCATCCTGTCTGCAGCGCCGAAAGCCTCATGGATGCCCTGCTTGGCTAGGACAAGCTCGCCCATGCGATTGTTGTCAAAAGTAACGAGCGCATTGGAAAGGACGGTGAGTTGATTGAGCGAGGTCTCCGCCTGTTCGCGGCGGCGGCGGCCTTCGAAGAAAAAGGGCATAGTCGCGAAGACGACAACAAACGCTCCTTCCTCGCGAGCGATGCGCGCTACGATCGGCGCCGCGCCGGAGCCAGTCCCGCCACCAAGCCCTGCGCAAAGAAAGACGATGCGCTGCCCCACGAGGGCGGCGCGGACAGCGTTTTCCGCCTCCAGCATCGCCTGGTGGCCGAGTTCTGGATCGCCGCCGGTGCCAAGGCCTTTGGTGAGGTTCACACCCAGCTGGATTTTATCCTTGGCAAGGCATGATACCAGCGTGCGGACGTCTGTGTTAAGCGCCAGCAACTCAGCACCTTCCATGCTGTCGAGGGCGATGCGTTCGAGCATGTTCGCCCCTGCACCGCCGAGGCCGATGATCTTTACTGCAGAGGCGGGGATAGATTCGTGTGAGTCGCGGGAGTCGCGGGAGTAGGAAATCATTTCTCGTTGCGGGGTCGTGGGTTAGCGGCCAAACGGCCAGAAAAGGCGGAATAGCTTTCCGAGGCAACCGGGCGGCTTGGTGTTTTCTGTCTCAAGAATCTGGGCATAGCGGATCAGCCCTATGGCCGTAGCGTAGCGAGGATCCCTGTATGAGGGGTGGTCGGAGTCGGGGTTACTGGAATTCTCGGGACGGTAGATGTCGCGACCGAATACATCGAAGGCCAGCTCGGAAAATCCGTTCATCAGGCTAGTACCACCGGTGAGGAAAACACCCGCACCGATATTTTCCACAGCTCCTTTCGGAAGGCGCTCGTGCACGAGCTTTAGGGTTTCCTCCAGTCGCTGGCGGATCACTTCGTTAAGGATCGCGCGTTTCACCTCCACATCGGCGAAGCCGCTTTCGTCCGTCAATTTCGCATAACCGACCGAGAGCGAAGGATCCGACGATGCATTGCCTTCCGATATCTTGAGCTTCTCTGCCTTGGAAAACGGGAGCCCTGTGACGAGGTGTATGTCATTGGTGACGTGGTCGCCACCGACGGGTATGCATCCCGATGCGGCGATGGCACCGTCGAGGTAAAGCACGTAATCCGTTGTGCCGCCGCCGATGTCAATGAGTAGAGCTCCACGCTGCCGCTGTTCGCGGTCGAGTGCCATTTGTGCGGTGGCGATGGGAGCGAATACAATATCGTCGACTTCCATCGGGCACTCGCGGACGAGTTTGATCGAATTCTGGATGCGGTTGCCGATCCCGTGGACGACGTGGAAATCCGCCTCCACGATTTTGGCGAAAAGACCGACGGGAGAGGCGGATTGCTCGAGGCCGTCGACGAGATACTTCCGTATGATCGTGTGAAGGCAGACATGATCCTGCGGGTAGTGCACGTCTCGGGCGATGTTGCAGACCTCCGTAAGGTGCTCCGGAAGGATATTTGGCTGATTATCTGGCAGGCGGAAAGTGCCGCGGTTGTTCACACCCTGCATGTGGGAGCCTGTTACCGAGAGGTATACGGATCCGATCTCCACATCGCTCGCGTCCTCAGCTTTCGCCAGCGCATCCTTCAGGCATGCGCGGGCCTGCACGAAATCGGAGATACCTCCTTTGCGAATGCCGGCTGATTTCGTCACGCCGATTCCGAGGATCTTCACCGCGCTGTCTGGCTTTACCTCCCCGACGACAATACAGGTCTTGCTGGTGCCGATTTCCAATCCGACATGAATTTTCGTACGGCGTGCCATGGGCTTTCAGTTGCGGTTTAGGAGGGTTCGGAGATCGTCGGTTTGGCGGCGTGTGGGGGTATCTTCCAGCGCTTCTTCGGAAATCGGGATGGCACGCGGCGGTGGTGTGTCGACGCTGACTGTGATTGGAACATTTCGCCTCGGGATTAAATTGATCGTCCCGATTTCGTAACCTTTCCGCCGCGCGTGGTCGAGAGCGCGGCCGAGGTATCCGAGTTGCCGGGCATGATCACCCAAGCCGAAGGTAGCCGTCGTGCCGCCGCGTGTCACGAGGTTGAGGGACCAGGCGTTCGCCTGCGAGATGGTGTCAACAGCGCGAAACTCATCTGGCGACTGGGCAACCACCGACTTCAGAAGCCGCAGGGTTTCGGTGTATTGCGGATGATCGAGGATTTTCCCGGCACGAACCGGGTGATCCTCATTTTTAGAAAGGAAGAGTATGGGCAGTGATTGGTTCACATCCACCTGTCGCTCCGGGCAATGATAGGTGAAACCCTCTTGATCCACCAGTAGCGAGCCGGTGCGGCGGTTCGCGGGAAAGCCCTCTTCTGGACAGGCAATCCATGCCGTGGGCTTGCGCGTGGTGAGGCGGAAATCCAGTGTGCCCGGCAGGTTGCGCTCCACCCGGGCAGCGGCGATGGCGGGTTGCGTCATCAGTTTCGACTCCAACTCTTTGACATCAATATCAAAGATGTTGGCCGCAAGGTCAATTTCCAGCAGTTCCACAAGCTCCGCCTCGTCGAGCACATCGTTAGGGCTGAGGTTAATCGCCTTGAGCTGAAAATCCGGATTGCGATGGAAAGCATACTCAATGGCCTCCCGTATTCCGAAAGCGACGGCAACAAGTAGCCCAATGAACAAGGTGATTTTCGTGAGCGTGCGCAGGGCTCCGAGAAAATTGATCCAGGCAATGCGCGGCGACATCACTTCCGACTTCAGCACCTTCACTTGGTGCCGATGGCGTCGGGCTTTGGAGGTTCTTAGGCGCATGGAAGGCGAGGAGTAAAATGAGCGGAGGAACGCCGCGTGAACGCTCCTTCTGTCATGGCAATAACCATCACTGCGGGGAAACTATTAAAGGGAGCCTAAATGTCAACAATCCATGCGTTTCAATCCACGCGTTTTCCTCTCTGAGTAGTTCGAGAATCATGCATCCTTTGCTTTTGGCGACCACCATCGCCGTCAAGTGTATCCGATTGTAGCCTCTCGGGGTCAAAAAAGCTCGACCAGATACAACGCCATTATATCGCCGCCTTTGGAGACGACCCTGTAGATGCCGCGCTTGATGGGTTCCTCGGCTTCGAAAATGATGCCGTTGATCATGGCAATAGAGACGTATTTCACGGTGATCTCGGCGTTCGCCGTGAAAGACCTGACTGAGCGTGAAGAAAGTTTGTGAATATTCATCGTCTCGTCATCCGCGGATTTTGGGACATCCGCTCCGTAGCGAAACCACGCGTCGACATTCAACTATCCGAAGGGGAAAAGCCCTTTACCAGGGAGGACCCACGAGCCGCGTATCGGTTACCACCGACCGGGCCTACCGTGCTGGAAACACGAGAGGTATGGGGCGCACTTACTGATACGGACGAAGCCGGAACAAGGACAGCAGCACAAAGGGAAATTCATCGTATCGTTCCCCGCGTTTTTTAGAGCAACGCTGCGGGGAGGATATCCGCGAGTTTTTTGATTGCATCCGCTTGGTTACGGTTTGCGATGAGAATGGAATCTCCGGTTTTTACGACAATGAGATCCTCGACGCCGAGCAGCGCGATGTGGGTGCCGGGGGTGGCGTTAAAGACGATGTTGTTGCGTGAATCGATCTCCGATACCTTCTGGTTGAAACGATTTTCGTTGCCGGCGTCGTCGAGGTATTTCGCGATGGAGACCCACGATCCCACATCATCCCAATCGAAGGTGGCCTCGATATTTAGCACGCGGGCGGCGTTTTCCATAAGGGCGTAATCGATAGAGATGGGCGTGAGCTTGGGAAACTGCGCGGCGACGGTGGCGACGATGTCCTTGCTACGGCGGATTTCGGAAACAAAGGCGGCGAGTTCCGGAGCGTGGAGGGCGAGCTCTTCGATCACGGTGTGCAGCGACCAGACAAACATGCCCGCGTTCCATGAGAAACCGCCTTCCGCAAGGAACTGCTCGGCAAGCTTGGGATCGGGCTTTTCGCGGAAACGCTTTACCTCGAACGGAGCGTGGGCGCAGTTCGCGCCGGAGATGGCGGCCGATTCGCCGCGCTCGATGTAGCCGTAGGACGGGCAGGGCCATGTCGGACGGATGCCGATGGTGACAAGGCCATCGGATTTTTCCGCGACCTCCAGTGCATCCCTCATCACGGACTGGTAGGCGGCAGTGTCCTTGATGAGTTGGTCGGAGGGCAGCACCATCATCACTGCGTCCGGGTTGCGCGCGGCGACGAGTCCGATACCCAGCGCGACGGCGGGGGCAGTGTCGCGCTTGGCCGGCTCCGCGAAAATGTTTTCCGCTGGCAGCATGGAGGCAATTCCACGCACGGCATCGGCTTGGAGAGAGTTTGTCAGGATGAGTATGTTTTCGAAAGGCACAAGACCTTCAAGTCGGTTGATGGTTTGCTCCAGCAGAGTGCCATTGCCGAAAAGATCGAGGAGCTGTTTAGGTTTGTCGTTGCGACTTAGCGGCCAGAAACGGGTTCCCGAGCCGCCGGCAAGGATCAGTGCGTAGGTATCTTGAGAAGCTGGCATTCGCGTGGGACTATAGCTGTATGAATCGTTTCGGGAAGCCGGAAATGCTTCCCAGAATCGCAGGTTGGGCTTGGCGAGCAATGAATATGATTTGGATTTTCCCGCCGTCTTCCCCATCATCCCGCCCGTGAAGTCTGGATTCCTAGAGAAACTCGTAGCCCGCCTGGATAGGGTGGAGCCGGGGGAGATCCAGCAGATCGTGACACGGCTGATTCAGGAAAAAGGCTTTCTTGAGAACGTGTTCCAGGCCTTGCAAGAGGGTCTGATCATCTTGGATCCGGAAGGGAAAATTCTGTTCCTCAATCAAGCCGCCTGCCGATTTTTTGGACTCGATGCGGCGGAAAATCTCGGTCAGCGCATCGCCGATAAAATCCGTGGCATCGATAGCATTTCCCTCAGCGGCTCCAGCGTGGCGGTTTCGCGGGACATCGAGATTTTCTATCCCGAGCATCGGAAACTCAATTTCTACCTCTCCCCCATCGACGACCCAAAGAACCACGAGCTACCCCTCGGCCATGTGATGCTAATCCGCGACCTGACCAGCAGCCTTGCCGAGACTCAGGAGACGCTGGAATCCGAGCGCCTCAACGCCTTGACCTTACTCGCTGCTGGCATCGCCCATGAGATTGGGAATCCTCTTAACTCCTTGGATATCCACCTCCAGCTCATGGAGCGGAAAATACGCCGACTCGCCCCCGCCGACCGCAAGGGGCTTTCCGAACACATGCACACCGCCCGCCAGGAAATCCAACGGCTCGACACCATCCTCAAACAGTTCCTTCACGCCGTCCGTCCCACCACCCCGCGCCGCGACCGTAGCGACCTCAATACCATACTCAGCCAGACCTTGACCTTACTCGAACCGGAAATTGTTTCCCGCGGCATCGCCGTGGATCTCGACCTTTCACCGAAGCTCCCCATGGCCTTGGTCGATCCCAGCCAGTTCCAGCAGGTTTTCTACAACCTCATCCGCAATGCCTACCAAGCCATCGCCGGGGAAAACGGCATGATTGGGGTCCGCACCCGCTCCACAGAAACCGATTTCCTCATCTCCATCACCGATAACGGCACCGGCATCCCGCCCGAGCAAATGGGTAGCCTCTTCGAGCCCTACCGCACCACGAAATCCTCCGGCACCGGCCTCGGTCTGCTCATCGTCCGCCGCATCATCCGCGAGCACGGCGGCGAAATCGAAATCCAGTCCCAGCCCGACCAAGGCACCCACATCCTCATCCATCTCCCCCACACCGCGCCAAGTCCGAGATTGCTGCCATCGCCTGTGATTGATGCGTGACATCCGGGTTTGAAGGTTGAATTTTGAGATTTGAATTTTGAAACTTCCCATGCTTCCCACCCTCCTCATCGTTGACGACGAACGCGCCACCCGCGAAGGGCTGCGTAGCGCGCTGGAAGAGGATTTCGATATCTATCTCGCCTCGAACAACGCTGAGGCGCTCGCGATCCTCAAAAGCGAGGATATCCAATTTTTGCTCACCGACCTACGACTCGGCGGTGACTCCGGAATGGATCTCATCGACACCGCCAAGAAACTCCCCTCCCCGCCCGTGATTCTGATGATGACCGCCTACGGCTCGGTAGATACCGCCGTGGAGGCCATGCGCCGGGGCGCGTTCCACTTCGTCACCAAGCCGCTGAACCTCGACGAGGTCGAGATGCTGCTTAAGCGCGCCCTCCGTTCCAAGACGCTGGAAACGGAAAACATCCAACTCACCAAGCAGGTGAAACAAAGCGCTAGTCTTTCCCGCCTGATAGGGAAATCCCCGGAAATCAAAAAAGTCACCGAGTTGATCGAACAGGTCGCGCCGACCCGCGCCACCATTCTCATCGAAGGGGAATCGGGAACCGGCAAGGAAGTCGTCGCTCACGCGATCCATCATCTCTCTGGTCGTCCTGCATCGAAACTGGTGATCGTAAATTGCGCCGCGCTTTCTCCGCAGCTCCTGGAGTCCGAGCTCTTCGGCCACGAAAAAGGCTCCTTCACCGGTGCCGCGCAGAAACGCATCGGGCGCTTCGAGCAGGCGGATGGCGGCACGCTTTTCCTAGACGAAATCGGCGAGATCGACGCCGCCACCCAGGTGAAACTCCTCCGCGCCCTTTCCGAGCGATCCATCGAGCGTGTCGGCTCGAATTCGCCGATCAAGGTCGATGTCCGCCTGATCGCGGCGACAAACAAAAACCTCCGACAACTGGTCGATACTGGAAGTTTTCGGGAGGATCTTTATTTCCGCCTCAATGTGGTCTCTGTAAAAATGCCCACCCTGCGGGAAAGACCGGAGGACATTATCCTCCTAGCCAGTTCCTTTCTCCGGGAGTTCGCCGAGGAAAACGGGCGCCCGGTGAAACCCCTCACCGACGAGGCGATCCACCGGCTCGTCAGCTATTCTTGGCCGGGAAATGTCCGGGAGCTCCGCACCGCCATCGAGCACGGCGTAGTCATGTCCAACGACGCATCGATCGGCGTGCGTCACTTTCCCGCTTTCCTAGAAGACACCCCACATATCCGAAAACCCGTTGAGCATTGTGAAAAAAACAACCCCAACGCGCCTGCCGTTCTAAACCTAGGCGAACTGGAAAAATTTACCATTCGCCGGGCGCTAGCTGAGTCTGCCGACAACCGGACGAAAGCCGCGGATCTGCTGGGGATAAGCCGCCGCACCCTACAACGAAAAATCAAGGAACTAGAGCTTTAAGTTTCCACCCAGATAGCATACCAACCCTCCCGCATGAGTAGATCACAGACCCAATTCGACGCCGGCATTGTCATCCGCCGTAGCCTTTTCTTCTTGACACTTATCTTACTGACGTTGGCGAATCTATTCATTTTCTTCCGTGGCCTCAATGCCCCTGATGCTATGGAACAGGCTGTTATCGCCCGCGAAGTGTCTCGCGGCAACGGTCTGACCACAAAAGTCATAAGACCCATCGCTTACGAACAAGCGGAGGAAAAACAAGGGGGCTCCGCGCTCGCTTTTACGGGATTCAAGGACACCTACCACTCACCCCTCAACCCTCTCTTAAACGCTGCTGTGCTCAAGCTAGTAGGAGCAGATGACGCCACCAGTTGGCAAATGCCGGAAAAAGAAATGGTCTTCCCGCTGGATCGCGTCATCGCAACGGTTTCCACCCTTTGTTTCCTGATGTCGATCGGGGTTACCTTCCTGCTCGTTTCCAGGATATTCGACCAAAAAATAGCGGCGGTCACCGCCATCCTCATGTTGTTTTGTGAAACCTTCTGGAGTTATTCCATGGCGGGGCTTCCTCAGATGCTGATGCTGCTGCTTTTCACCTGCGCCGCGTATTTTGTTTACCGGGCTGTGGAAGATTCCAGCGAAGGGCGTATCGCCTACATTCATGCCATCCTCGCCGGAGTATTTTTCACACTTCTCGCGCTAACACACTACGTGACGATCTGGATTTCCATCGGCTACATCATTTTTGCGGCGGTCTCATTTCGTCCGCGCGGCGTGGTGGCCATTACCATCCTTTTCACACTACTTATCCCGATGGTTTTTATTATGTTGCGCAATACGGATATTTCCGGGAGCCCCTTCGGCACTGCATATCTCAACCTTTACAACGGAATCGGCGGGGGCACCGAGGAAACGATCATGCGCAGCCGCAACCTTGAGGATTATCCGCTTCTCAACAGGAACTTTATATCATCAATCCTCCGCAATACCATTCTCCAGATCACAAGCCTGATTCCCTTTCTTGGTGGGATCATCGTCGCACCCCTTTTCTTCGTCTCTCTGTTACACCCCTTCAAGCGACCGTCGATCGCTAAGTTCCGATGGGCTATCCTACTAATGTTCACCATCTCGGCATTCGGACTATCCATCTACGGAGTTTCCAGCGACGGGCTTGATCCAAACCAAACTCACCTCCTTTTCGCACCCTTGATGACAGCTTACGGCCTTGCCTTCTTGTCGATTCTCTGGACCAAGCTGCCTGTCGTGATATCCGCCCCCATGCTACAGAATTTGCATCACATCTTTATCATCGGGATCACTGCACTACCTCTGGTATTGTCTTTACCAAACAAAATTCGGTTAGGCATGGATCGGAACGACAGTGGAATCCCGCACTGGCCGCCTTATTACGCCCCCGCTCTGAACCTCGGACTGGGCAAGTGGCTGACCAATAAACAGATTTGTTTTTCCGACCAACCGTGGGCCGTGGCTTGGTATGCGGACCGCATTTCGATCTGGCTGCCTTCCAGCCGCCTTGATTTTGTAGAAATGGAAACCGCCGCTGCGGACCTCGAAACTCCCGTCGCGGGCATCCTGATCTCACCTTCCTCCCACGGATCCGGAAACGCATCAGAAGTGGCTGAAAGATACAAGGATTTCACTTCTCTGGTTTTGGATGGTCGTGTCATCCTGGCAACCTACCCGCCCGGTCTATCAATCTACGACAAGGACCAGAAAATCGAAGAAATCACACAACGTTATCCATTTCGCACCAATCTGGTGGGTATGGACATGGTCTATTACTCGGATCGCACCCTGGGTAATAGCAATGAAAACACACGGTAATAGGGCTTTCTCCCCGTGCCGTTTCCGAACCATACATCCAAAACTATGCCCTCCCGCCGCAAGTCCGATACCTCTAACCCCATCACCGGCCTCTCCTTCGAGGACGCGATGGCCGAGTTGGAAAACATCGTTGAGGAGATGGAGGGCGAACAACTCCCGCTTGAGGAACTCATTGCCCGCTATGAAAATGGCGCACGCCTATTGAAACACTGCGATTCCGTCCTCACCGGCGCACGGAAACGCGTTGAGCTGATTACGCTCGCCGAACGGGAAACGGTGAAAATTCCGGAATCCGAGACCGGAAATCCCGACGAAGATAATGATAACACCTTATTCTGAAACCACCGATGGCGCTACCCATGCGACCAAGCTCGGTCCCCTACTCGGCGCCATCCACGCTCCGGCAAATCTGCGTAATTTGACAGAAACGGATCTCATAGCCCTCGCTGCGGAGATCCGTGAAACCCTGATCAACTGCCTCTCCATCACAGGTGGCCACCTCGGTCCGAACCTCGGCGTCGTCGAGCTGAGCATCGCCCTACACCGGGTTTTCTCCACGCCAGCTGACAAGTTTGTGTTCGATGTCTCCCACCAAGGCTACGTCCACAAGATACTCACCGGCCGCGCCGCCACCATCGACACGATCCGCACCTACAAGGGGCTCAACGGTTTCCTCCTCCGCACCGAATCTGAACACGATTCCTACGGCGCCGGTCACGCGGGCACCGCCCTTTCCGCCGCTCTCGGCATGGCCGCCGCCCGTGACCTCGCCGGGGGCGACAACCACGTAGTCGCCATCGCAGGTGACGCCGCCTTCACCTGCGGCCCGACCCTGGAAGCCCTCAACAACATCGCCGAAACCACACGGAAATTCATTGTCGTCCTGAACGATAATGAGTGGTCGATCGATAAAAACGTCGGCGCCATCGCCCGCTATTTCAACGCCCTACAGACCCACGCCACCTACTCTGCTGTGCGCACTACAGCCGCAGATTTCGTGGAAAAGATACTCGGAAAAGCCGTTCGCAAGATCGCTCACCGCGTTGAGGAGGGTGCGAAAAACCTCCTTTTCCCCAATGTCCTCTTCGAGAAATTCGGACTCCGCTACTTCGGCCCCATCGACGGCCACGACATCCCGCTGCTGATCCGCACCTTCGAGCATCTCAAGACTCTCAACGAACCCGCCGTCCTCCACATCATCACGGAAAAAGGCCGCGGCTACCAACCCGCCCTCGATAACCCTGGCAAATTCCACGGCCTCGGCGCCTACAAGATCGAAGACGGCTCCACCGACACGGTCGCCACACCCACCTGCTCCGACATCTTCGGGCGCACGGTCACTGATCTCGCCATCGACGACCCCAATATCGTCGCCATCACTGCTGCGATGCCGGGCGGCACGAAGCTGGAGATTTTCAAACGCGAGCTGCCAGACCGCTACTTCGATGTTGGCATCGCCGAGGAACACGCCGCGCTATTCGCTGCCGGCCTAGCCACCGAGGGCTGCCGCCCTTTCCTAGCCATCTACTCCACCTTCATGCAGCGGGCTTATGACATGATCATCCATGACATCGCCCTGCAGAACCTCCCCGTCCGCCTCTGTATGGATCGCGGCGGACTCTCCGGCGACGACGGCCCCACCCACCACGGGCTTTTCGATATCGGATACCTGCGCCACATCCCGAATATCATCCACATGCAGCCCAAGGATGAGGCGGAGTTCGCCGCCATGCTGAAATGGATGGCCGCTTACGACACCGGTCCCACCGCGATCCGTTACCCGCGCGGCGTCATCGCCGGCACGCCGGTCGATGCGCAATGCGCCCCCATCCGCCTCGGCAAGGGCGAACTGATCCAAGAAGGCACCGATGTCGCACTCATCGGCCTCGGTACTTTTTTCAGTATGGCCGTCCGCACCAAGGAGCTGCTTGAGGAAAAAGGATTTTCCGTTTCCCTCGTAAATCCACGTTTCATCAAACCCCTCGACACCACGCTCCTAGAAAGAGTCGCGCGGAACTGCAAGGTGGTCTGCACCTTCGAGGATCACGTCCTCGCCAACGGCTTCGGTGCCTCCTGCATCGAGCACCTGCACGACGCGGGCATCTCCACCCGCGTGGAACGGATCGGTTGGCCAGACGCTTTCATCGAACACGGCAAGCCGGAGATCCTCCACAAGCTCCATGGCCTCACCGCCGAAGCTGCGCTCGACAAAATCCTTCCGCGCCTCAGGATATAGTTTCCAACCATTCTACCAGCATGGATCTCGACCTCATCGATACACCCTTCGACCTCCGCCACATCACGCCGGGGGAGCTTGAGGAAATCCTCGAAGATCCTTTCGCCATCCGTTTCCTCCCGGACAACGATCGCGAAGACGGAGCCTCCCGCTACTACGCCCTCGGCCGTACCATCGCCGACCGCCATCTTTTCCTCGCCTTCACCACCGACGGGAAAATTGCCCGTGTCATCGCCGCCCGCGAGATGAGCGAGGCGGAGCG
>CAMBQC010000012.1 GCA_945869855.1 Prosthecobacter debontii | reverse complement strand
TTGCGCTAGTGAGATGTGATGGGAATGGAGGCTGAGGGTTTCGCATGTTCCATTCTATTTCACCCCCAACTGCTCGAGTGCTTTATGGGCGAAACGTTCTCCGAGTTTGGGGTATCCCTCGCTTGGATAGTGCAGTTCACCCTGCGGATTTTTTTCGTCGCCGCCGTTGAGATCGTCCGTATCAATCCATGCGCCATGTTTATCTGATTCAGCGATGTGAACTTGCACCTCGCGCATGAGTTGCCAGCCTTCCTTGCTCTCGCCACGCAACCCGAAATCGCTGATCCGACCGATCACGAAATGCATATTTTCCAATCCGAGATCTGCTTTGAGCTGTTGGTGTAAGGTCTTGAAACTTTTCTCGTAAGCGGCAGCGAGATTCCTTCCAGCATCGGATTCTCCTTGCATCCATATGAAGGTTACGGTCTTGAATTTAGTTGCATCGCCGGTATTTTTGACCGCTTGCAGGAGTTTCGGATACTCTTCGCCATTCCCCCCCGTAAGCTTGCGATGAGCGTGATGACCTTCGGGCAACTCATAATCTTTCACCCAGAAACGGATGCCCCGCCCGCTTTTCATGCTGCGGACAACCGTCACTTGATCATCTCCAAGCGCCTTGGTGACGACGTCAGTGAAACCCTTTTCCAGACCTGCTGTCATGTTCGACTGCCCAGAGAGGATGAACAAATGACCGCTCTTTTCGACCATCGAACTTTTCTCTTTCGCCATAACGACGATGGATGTCAGAAAAGAAACGAATAGGATACCGAGGCTGGATCGAAGTAGATGGGCTGACTTAGGAGGCATTGTATGGTTACGACAGATCGAGTCGGACTTTTCCATCGATGTCTGAGTTCGGGTTGAAGCGGGGATGGAAAGGATTGGATCTAAGCTCTTCAGCGAGGGTCGTAGCCGGGCCGTGACCAGGGAGAATGATGCAGTCAGCACTGGCATTCGCCAAGGCGGCGCGAAGGGTATGGCTGGCGAGGTTGTGAGCCTCGCGGGATTTGCAGCCGCCCATGGAGCCAGCGAAGATGGCATCCCCGGCGATCAAGAGCTGGCGGCCAAGGCCGTTCACAAAATAGCCGGTAGAGGGCGTGCAGTGGCCTGAGAGATCGACGGCTTTCAACTCCAGCGGTCCGAAAACGAATTTGCCGGCGGCGAGGGCTTCAGTTTCAGAAATCACCCGGACGCCGGAAGCGGCGAGGGCCGCTACGCCGCCTATGTGATCCGGGTGTGAGTGGGTGATCAGTAGAGCCTTGAGTCCATGCGGTGAAACTTTCCCCATAACGTCGCGCGCGCCGAAACCGGCGTCGAACAGAAGGCAGACGCCATCAATGTTCACCTCCCACGCGTTCACGTTCCAATTCCCGAAAGGCAGCTTGATGCGGCGGACGCCGGGAAACGCGATCCGCTCCGGATGATATCCAGTCAAAGCGATGAGAGCTGCGGCATCAAGACCAAGAGTGGGGCTGATCGCGCGCGCGGCGGTCTTGTCCATCGCACCGCCGAGGAGTGCTTCGATTTCAAAAGGGGCGATGCCGCTATCATCGGCAAGGGCAGAAACACCAATGCCCAGCCCGCACATTGCCTTGGCGATGACGTCGTTGAAATCGTCCTCCAAGCTCATTGCATGCGGTAATGGCCGTTTGAATTGTAGAGGAAATAGACATCCTTGAGATTGAGACGCGGTAGGTAGGTGAGGACCTTACCGTCTGGTTCGATCTCCTCGACAAATGCGGTTGTCTTATGGAATATCATTCCTTTAAGACTGCCCCCTCATTTCGTTTTCTCAAACGCAGACCCACAAAGATCACGACCGCCACGAAAAGAAGGAAAAGGCAGGCCGCGACGGCAAAAAACATGAAGAGGCGCTGGCTCGCGGAGTCCACCTGCGCGTTGGTGATGGTGTCCTTGGGTTTCACGCCTGCGGTTTTCACGAAACGGACGGCGCCATCCGAGAGTTCCACGGAAGTGAGTTGCGACATGACGCCGCCGATGCCTTCCTTGCCGACGTAGCGCTCTGCGATGCGGTAGGGGGACATCTGACCGAGGAATCCCCGGGCGACCGTTTTGCCGGGCACCTCGATCTCGCTAATCTGGAGGACGACTTCCTTGTTCAGCAGGCCCGGCTTGGCGACCATCGTGCCGTTGAGGTAACGGGGATCCGAGGTGACCATACCACCCTCCCCTTCCCTCGAAAGCCGCGGCTTACCGTTGAGCTGGAATGAGATTTCCAGCCGGATCTCCTCCCGGGAAATGGAAGCGATGCGCAACATGCCGCGCAGATCCCTGAAAGGCTGGTAGGCGGCGATGGCGAGGTTCATTTCCTCTGCCGTCAGCTCAAGCGTGGCGGATTCACCATTGATCACGGCGAGGCGGAAGGTCTCTAGTTTCTCCGCGAGGCGGTTCAGTTCGACCTCCCGGTCTTCGAGCGGCGCGACAGCAACCACGGCGGGCTTATCATGGGTGAACTTTGCGATTTCGTTGGCTTGGCGGAAAAGCACCGAGATGGAAAAGCCGATCAGGAAAAGCATGACAAGCAGGGCGGCGATGAGGATCGCGCAGCCAGCGTAGGGGGATTTTTCGCTCACGCTTTGGCTTTGCATATCAGGTGTCACGGTTCTCGTCGTGCATGCGTTTCCGCTCCTCTTCGGGAATGTCATCCCCCGTCACGGCACCCTCAGGCTCGGTCCATTCCTCGTCGCCCGGCATACCATGATCGGCAGGGTGGTGGTATTCATCGTGCCAGCCGTTCTCGTGGTCGTGCTCGTGGGGATCATGTCCGTGGGGATCGGCATGATCCGAATGCGCTTCCTCGCGCTCTTCGTTTTTCAGGAGCCACTGCTGCCTGCGCTGCCGCAGCTCCTCCTCTTCGCGGGCTTCCTGTTCGCGCGCCTTTTTTCTATCGAACCAGGCGAGCCAGATGCAGATCTCATATAGCAGCAGCATGGGCAGTGCCATAAGGTTGAGGGTCATGATGTCCGGGGTCGGAGTGATCAGCGCGGCGGCGATGTAGATTGCAAGGATCGCGTAAGTCCGCGTGCGCGACATCGTATCGTAGGTGAGCAGCCCCAATTTTACGAACACCATCACCACCACCGGCAGCTCGAAGGAAAGGCCAAAGAGGAGGGTGAATTGAGTGGCGAAAGTGATGTATTCGCCGATGCGCCATTCGTTGGAAACTCCGAGGTTGCCGCTCCATTCATAGAAGAACAGCAGCGCCTTGGGCAGCACGAGGAAATAGGCGAAGAGCACGCCGCCGATGAAAAGCCCGAAGCCGACCGCCATCGCCGGCCACATGACCTTGCGCTCGTTCTCATGCAGCCCCGGCAGGACGAACTGGAGGATGAACATCAGCAATAGCGGAAACGCCACCACGATGCCCGCGTAGAGGGCGAGCTTCATGGAAAGCATGAAAGTCTCCGTGGGTTTCAGCGAGGAAAGCATGCGGGTGCTCGATCCTACGCCCGGCTCCACGCTGGGATCTGACTCTAGCAGCGCGAGCAGCTGCCGCGTCATGGCATCGCCCTCGCTAAGGCCTTCCACGAAATCCTTGCGCTTCGCCTCCGGCAGCGCCTTCGCTGCCCGCAGCAGGGTCACGCTGCGCGAGTGGAATTCCATGTCCGGCTTCGCGAGCGCCTTGTAGAAGGATTTTCTCTGCTCCTCGCCGAGGCTAGAGGCGATGCGCTCCACATCCTTCGCCTCGTTCCACGTCTCCACGGTCGGAACCTTGATACCCTCGTGTAGCTCGCCGTCCGGCATGGTTTCCAGCTGCTTGCTGAAGATCACATCCTCTACCGGAGCGCGCAGGATCCGCATTAGGTCATCCTGGAATGCGAAGCACACAATCATTGAGACCAGAAGGGTGATGACCACCCGGGTGACCATTACCCGCAGATCCTCGAGATGGTCGAGGAACGGCTTCTCATGATCCGGGTGGGCTTTTTCCCTGAGTTCGAAAACTTTCTTAAGCAGATACATTCGGTACGAGCGGATTCAAATGCCCCTTGCCCCCATCCGCAAGGGAAGAGTCGGCCGCTTCAGGGGAAAGCGCGGGCCACCGCGATGTGATCGATGAGCCGCACCTCTCCGTAAAAAACCGCGCAGGCAAGGATCGCCGGTTTCGCAAGTTTTTCCGTGGGGGCGAGAGTTTCCGCATCCACCAGCGATAGGTAGTCGATCCTTGCGTATGACGAACCGCCGATGATTTCCCCGGCGACACGGAGGATGGAAGCGGCGTCGCTTTTCCCGGCGGCGGTGAGCAGGGCTTGGCGGATGCGCGGGGCGTCGGCGCGGTGTTCGGGGGTGAGGCGGGTGTTGCGAGAGGACATTGCGAGTCCGTCGCTTTCGCGGATCGTGGGGTGGGGGATAATCTCTGTCCTCAGATCGAGATCCCGCACCATGCGGCGGATCACGGCGAGCTGTTGGAAATCCTTCTCGCCGAAGACGGCGGCATCGCAGCCAGTGAGGAGAAAAAGTTTCAGCACCACCGTGCAGACCCCGTCGAAGTGCCCGGGCCGCGCGGCGCCGCACAGATGCTTGGAAAGCGAGTTTTCCGTGACGGTCACGGAGTGGTCGGGGGAATACATCTCACCATCGTCTGGGACGAATACGCCATCGGCACCGCGAGCTTCGCAGACATCGAGATCAGCCGCCAGGGGACGCGGATAGGCCGCGAGATCGCCCGCGTGATCGAACTGGATGGGGTTCACGAAAACGGAAACGATCACCGTGCCGTTAGTCCCGGCCTTTTCCCTAGCCAGCGAAATCAGCGAGGCATGCCCTTTATGCAGCGCACCCATCGTCGGCACGAGGATCACGGGACGGGATACCGCATCAAGGCGGGCACGGAGTTCGGCTTTCGTTTTCGCGATCCACATGAATCAATTCTCCCCTCTTTCCGATTCCTGATCCCTGTCTCCTGATCCCTGCCTCCCCTGCATGATGCGCATCCCCTGCCAGATGTATTCCCACATGGAAAGCAGGATGAAAACGGCGGCGAAGGCGCAGGGATAGGCGGGGGAAAGCTCGGTCACCCGCAGCATCACCCAGCCTAGCACGACAAACATGAGGAACGTGCAGACCTTGCCTGTCCAATGGGGGCGGATATGCACATTTTTCCGCGCGGACCACATCACCCGGATGCCGACGAGGATCACACAATCGCGCAATATGACGAGCGCCGCGAACCACCAGGGGATCCCCCAGCCATCCGGCCCCCAGTCCAGAAACGCCAGAATTAGCACAGCGCTCATGACGAGAGCCTTGTCGGCGATGGGATCGAGGAACGCGCCGAGTTCCGATTTCTGATCGAAATGCCGCGCGATCCAGCCATCAATGCCATCCGTGGCGGCGGCGGTGACGAGCACCCAGAAAGCGGCCCAGCGCAGCGTCTCATCGGGCCAGCCTGCCGACGTGGAAAGGCCGTAGGAAATCGCCAAGAACGCGAACACGGGCACCAGCAAGAGCCGGAGCACAGTGAGTTTCGTAGCGAAGGTCATACCAGGAAAACTAGCAGCCGAAACAGGAAAGGGAATGCCGAATCGGCGCTCACCTGTTCACCAGTTGACGTTTTGCCCGCGCGTGTCGATGTGCGTGAAAGACGAGTAACTGCCGACCCCCCCTTTGAAGAGGCCGCGGTCACGGAGGCTGCGGGTCGCGGAGGTGACGTTTCGTGCCGAGGTATCGAACTGCACATCCACAGCGACATTCGCCAAGTGCCAGGATTGCCGCCTAGCTCCTCGGCAGCGGGCGTTGTAAGCGGGCGTACGGTAGGCGGAAACGATTTCCTTCACGGGAGTCCGCATTTCCGAGGAAATCCGGTCGATCACTCGGAGCGTGTAGCCCATGCGCACCCATAACTCACGTGGCGGGAGCGCGTTCCAGACCGAGCCGCGCTCTTTGGCGTGTGCCGCGATTACATCCTGCGCGCTGATGTTGCGTAGTTTCAGTGAATTGAGGTAATTCGTGTAGTTCTTGAGATTGCGTCCCTGCAAGCGCACCCAATCCTCGGGAAAACCGCCGACTTTCTGGCTCGGTGCGGCAACCTTGCCGAAGCGTGAATCGCTGGGAATCGTTTTCACCTTCACCACAGGAACATCATTTATGGCACCCCACTTCCACATCGCACTGGCCTTGCCGGGAGAAGCACAGAGCGCCGCACTAGCCAATCCCAATGTGGCGATCACCTTGCGACGGCTGGATAGGGAATCTGAAGAATTCGCAGTAGGAATGAGGGAAGGGTGTCGTGTGGGCTGCTCTTGCGGGTCGGTCATCGGACAAATGGGGATCGATATTAGATTTTTGATATTGAGACTTCGCTATTCCAAAATCGCGTTGAGCGTGGAGCTTGGGCGGAGAGCTGCGTTGGCTTTCGCGTCGTCCGGGAGGTAGTAGCCGCCGATGTCGGCGGGCTGGCCTTGGACGGCGAGGAGTTCGGCGACGATGGTTTCCTCGTTTTCCGTGAGGGCGGCAGCGAGGGGGGCGAAGGCGGCCTTGAGGGCGGGGTCGGCGTCCTGCTTGGCGAGCGCCTGGGCCCAGTAGAGGGCGAGGTAGAAATGGGAGCCGCGGTTATCGAGGGTGCCGAGCTTGCGGCCGGGAGAGCGGTCGTGTTCGAGGAAAAGTCCGGTGGCGGCGTCGAGGGTTTCGGCCAATACTTTTGCCTTGGCGTTGCCTTCTGTGTCCGCGAGGTGCTCGAAGGAAGCGGCGAGGGCGAAGAACTCGCCGAGTGAATCCCAGCGCAGGTAGTTTTCCTGGGTGAACTGCTCGACGTGCTTCGGTGCGGAGCCGCCCGCGCCCGTTTCAAACAAGCCGCCGCCGTTCATCAGCGGAACGATGGAGAGCATCTTCGCGGAAGTGCCGACCTCGAGGATGGGGAAGAGGTCGGTGAGGTAATCGCGCAGGACGTTGCCGGTGACGGAGATCGTATCGAGACCCTGCACGATGCGTTCCAGCGTTTTCAGGCAAGCGTCGGCGGGTGGAAGGATGGTGATGTCGAGGCCGGTGGTGTCGTGGTCGGCGAGGTAGGTTTTCACCTTGGAAATGATTTCCGCGTCGTGGGCGCGGGCTTCATCGAGCCAAAAGATCGCGGGTGTGGCGGAGAGGCGGGCGCGGGTGACGGCTAGTTTCACCCAATCGCGGACGGAGGCATCTTTGGTCTGGCAGGCGCGCCAGATGTCACCTGCTTCGACTTCGTGTTCAAAGAGGACGTTTCCGGCGGATTCCATGACGCGGAGGGTGCCGTCCTTGGGAATCTCGAAGGTTTTGTTGTGAGAACCGTATTCCTCGGCGGCCTTGGCCATGAGGCCGACGTTGGGGACGGAGCCCATGGTCTTAGGATCGAGCGCGCCGTGCTCGCGGCAGAAGTCGATGACGGTCTGATAGACGCCGGCGTAGGACGAATCCGGGATCACGGCGAGGGTGTCCTGGAGTTTCCCGGCGGCGTTCCACATCTGGCCGGAAGTGCGGATCATGGCGGGCATGGAGGCATCGACGATGACGTCGGAGGGGACGTGGAGGTTGGTGATGCCCTTGTCTGAATTCACCATGGCGAGCGCGGGGCCGTCCGCATAAACCTTCGCGATGTCCGCCACGATCTCCGCTTTCTTTTCGGCGGGGAGGGATTGGATTTTGGAAACGAGATCGCCGAAGCCGTTGTTGTAGTCGATGCCGAGGGGGGCGAGGGTTTCGCGGTGTTTCGCAATGAGATCGCGGAAGAAGACTTTCACAGCGTGGCCGAAAATGATGGGGTCGCTGACCTTCATCATGGTGGCTTTCATGTGGAGGGAGAGCAGGATGCCGGAGTTTTTCGCCTCGGCGATCTGCTCGTCGAGGAACACGGTGAGCGCGTCCTTGGAGAGGAAAGTGCCGTCGAGGATCTCACCGGCGAGGAGCGGGGTGGATTCCTTGAGAACGGTCACTGAGCCATCGGCGGCGACGAGTTCGATCTTCGCATCGGTAGCGGCGGGGACGGTGACGGATTTCTCGTTGGAGAAGAAATCGCCTTTCCCCGCCATGGTGCCGACCTTGGTTTGCGAGTCCTTCGACCATACGCCCATGGAGTGCGGGTGTTTGCGGGCGTAATCCTTGACGGCTTTCGGCGCGCGGCGGTCAGAGTTACCCTCACGCAGGACAGGATTGACCGCCGAACCCATGACCTTCGCGTAACGGGCGCGGGTTTCTTTTTGCTCATCGGTGGAGGGGTTTTCCGGGAAATCGGGGATGGGGAAACCTTTTCCCTGGAGCTCGGCGATGGCTTCCTTGAGCTGTGGGACGGAGGCGGAGATGTTCGGAAGCTTGATGATGTTTGCGTCCGGAAGAAGGGTCATTTTTCCCAACTCGGCGAGGTGGTCGGGGACTTGTTGGTCGGCGGTGAGGAGATCGGGAAATTGGGAAAGGATGCGGCCAGCAAGGGAGATATCCCTGGTTTCCACACGAATGCCGGCCGGTTTCGCAAACGCCTGCACGATGGGGAGGAAGGAGTAGGTGGCGAGAGCTGGTGCCTCGTCGGTCTTGGTGTAGATGATGGTGCTGGGCATGTTGGTTTGTGCGAAGCTTTGTGTATGGGAAGCGTCTGGCGGGGTCAAGGGAGGGATTGTGAGTCTCCCCGCCATGGCTCACGCTTGGAAAACATCCCCTACCGGATCGGCCTAGGCCGATGAAAAACGCATTATGCCCGGCGATGGGGCCATGAGGCGAGGGCGACCGATGGCTTTGGAAGAACCACGCGGAAAGGGCACGCGCCTTGCTGTGTGTGCCCTTCAGATTCGTATGCGCGGACGCAGGGGATTCAGAAGTTGTAACGCAGGCCGGCTTCCCACGCGAGCGCGCTATCCAATTCCAAATCGCCGACACCAAAATCGACGCTGTCGAGATACATCCAGCGGCTGCCCGCATAGATTTCGTAATCCTCGTTGATATTGTAGATCAGGCCGAATGAGGCCTGCGCGTAGATCCCGCCATCTCGCTCACTTCCGGCAGGGACGCTTATGTTGGTAAAGGCATAACCGACACCGGCTGTCAGGTAGCCGCTCACAGGATTGAACAGCCGACGCTCGACCTTGACGTTCAAGGTGACGGGAACAACTTCCAGATCAACTTCCTGCAATGAATCATCAAATGAGGCAGAAACAAACCCGGGTCCGAACACATCGACATCCATGTTCCCATTGAGGTAGCCGACCTCAAGATATGCAGCCGTATCGCAGCCTAGGAGCTGGTTGAGGTTACGGCCGATGTGCATGGTGTACATGTCAAACTCGGCATCTTCGACATCGCTGACACCGCCGAGCCCCCCCAGGTCAAAATCCGATGGGACGAAATCCTCGGAACCTATCCCTGATTCGAATTGGCCGAATGATCCGCCAAAGAACCAGACATCTGGTGATGGAGTTGAGTCAGGTGCGATGGCTTCCTTTGAGTCGCCGGCAAAGGCGGTGGCAGTAACGGAGAGTGCGGTGGTAATATGTGTAATTGCTTTCATCCTAGCTCTCGGTAATCGCCGCCCGTGGTTCTGGCGATGAAAAAAAGCGTCTAGATCGCAGCTGGCCGGGTTGCCGCGAGCGGCATGCGGGATTTGACGGGTCTGGCAGGATGAAAAGAGTTTGACATATCCACAGCTAGGCTTGGCAATTCGACCATGCGGAAAGCAGACACGAACCTAGGGGGAAGCCCCATTTGGGCAGCTCCATGCTGGTCAATCCAGGAGTTGGGGACGGACACAACGACCGAGGGTGCCGAGCACTTCTCGCTGCAAATTTCACTGGGTGGCAAAAGCCCCGTCCGCTTCCCAAAGTCCATAGCGGATCCCTCCAGGTTGCGGAAGCTCCGCGCCTACACCTGGCACTATGGAGGGCATGCGTGGATTGCGGGGATGGCTCAGTCCATGGCCAAGTGGGCGGAGCGGAATTTGATAGAAATGAGGGTTTGGCGCCAGCCGCCTTCCGATGATGCTTCCACCGCTGACGTCCTTGCCGATATGCTCGCGGAGTTTCTCGCCAGCGATGCCGACTGGATGATTTACCTAGATGCAGATGTGATGGTTCATCCCCTGGCACCTCACCCGCTGCATGATCTTTCCGAGCCGGGACTGTGGGCCATGCCCGAGCCGGAGCAATTACAGTCAAGCGAAGATCGGGAGGCAGGGGTGATAAAGCACCACCAGCGCGGCACGGAATCGGACAACAACCACTGCAATGATGGCGTGTTCTTGCTGGACCGTACCACGGCCGAGAATTTCCTCCCTTATCTGCGGCGCCCGTTGATGACGGCAACGACTCTTACGGGTCATTTCAACCTTTGCCTGAGGGATGCGGTGAGCGACGGCAAAATCGTATGGCGCCCACTTCCTTCGGTCTGGAACCGCCAGCCTCCGGGAGGTTAGCCGGAGCGTCAACACCGCGCATGGTTCTACCACTGTTCTGGAGAGGACAAGGGCAAGGTTCTCGCGACTTGGCAGCTTCAAGGTTTCCTACCCATGCCTCGTCCCTCAATGACCATCAAGAAATGGCCCGAGAAAGCACCACTATCGGATCTCATCGCCATCCCGTTTCATCTTGAGGGGGATCCCATGAAGGGAGAGTCCCTGCGGTACGCATTGCGCTCGATCCAAAAACACTGGCAGCATCCGTGGCCTGTCATCATTTATGGGACCGCCCGGCCGGAATGGCTGGATGAGGGTATCTTCCAGCTGGAACCCTCCTATCCTCAGGCTCTCCTGCGCGCGTTCTCCCAAGCCGACCGAGTGTTGTGGGTCAATGACGACATGTTTTTCCTCATGGATACCAGCGTTGAAGATCACCTGATCCAACTTGCATCCGGGGATCTCATTCCAAGGATTCCTGAGTTGCTAGCCTCCGATAACATATGGAACCGCTCCCGTGGGCACATCGTTAGCCGCCTGCACCATGAACAGGGTTTGGATCACCTACGGGATTTCTCGGTCCACTATCCGTGTCTTTACGAACGGGAAAAGGCCCGCCAAGCTTTCGATCACTTCGGTGTCTGGCACAAGTATCCGCTGGAATTGGCCTATCACGGCTTGCACCGTTCCATGTCCCGCCCGGCGGGTGAATACGCCACCTTCGAAACCCGGGATTTGCCAGGCAAACGGTGGCTGAATGTCCAGGATCCGGCAGAGGTGGGGGAAAAATGGAGCCAATGGATGACTGCAAGGTTTCCTAATCCGTCGCCCTGGGAAATCAGGGTTTGATCCTGCTCCGCGTTACGAAGCGGAACCGCGAGCAGGCAAGAAAGGAACGGATTCCAACGGGTGTATGGGTATAGAGGAATTGGCGGTTGCGGAGCGGGGGGGCGGGTGTCATTTTCCACACATGAAAGTAAGATTCAGTTCAGCGCTTTTCGCCTTCGCCTTCACTTTGGCTTCGGGGCTGGGTTTCGGCCAGGATGAGGATGCGAAACCCAACATCCCCGAGGATTTGCTCGATGATGCGCATGTCCGCGAGGAACTGGGCGTGAACGAGTTCACCGCGCCCTCGATCTCCAAGCTTTTCGAGACGCTGGAGTTTCTCATGCCACTGCCGCTAATGGAGATGGAACGTGCGCCCGATGAGCGAATGCCGCTGGATCGTGCGGATTTGGCCATCGAGCTGGGTTTCCTGATCGCTGATGGTTTCCTGATCGTGCAGGCCGGGCAGATGGATAAAGTGGAAAAAATGGCGACCGACCTGACCCGTTACGGCAAGGCGCTGGGTGCCGGCGACCGCATCAACCGCCACGCGGCGGCTCTTCTGGAAAGCGCGAAGAAACAGAACGTGGAGCAACTCAAAAAAGAGCTAGCGGCCACGCAGAAGGATGTCGAGATCGAGCTGGTGACATTGCGCGATGCGGATCTGGCGCATTTGATTTCTCTGGGCGGATGGATCCGCGCGCTGGAGGTTTCCACCGTCGCGGTGGACAAGCAGTTTTCCCCCGAACGCGCTAGCAAGGTGATGCGCGAGGACATCGCGGATTATTACACGGAGATCGTAGCGGGGCTTGAACCAAGGATTTCCGAAAGACCCAACTACCTTGAGATCCGCGACCTGCTTTCCGGCCTGCGGAATGAAATGGTGATCGCAGACGGCGAGGAGCCGACTGTGGAAAAGGTGAAGGAGATCCGTGAGCAGGCGGCGAATCTGGTGAAGCTGGCATTGCAAAGGCAGGAATAAGAAAACCCTAAACTTTAAATTTTTTAATCCTAAGGAAGATGAAGAGAGTCACGTTATTGGGGTTGGGGATCGTGGGCTCGCGGGTGCGGGAGAGGCTGCTGGCGGCGGCTTATCCGGTGACCTGCTGGAGCCGCACGCAACGCGGGCTGGATGGGGAGAAGGATTCGCCGGAGGAAGCGGTGAAGGAAGCAGATTTGGTGTCGGTCTACCTGAAAGACGCGCCGATGGTGCGGGAGGTTTTCGAGAGGGCGAAAGCGGGGCTGAAAAGCGGCGCGATCGTGCTGAACCATTCCACCATCGATCTTTCGACGACCCTCTGGCTCGCCGAACAATGCGCGGCAAAAGGCTGCGATTTCATCGACGCGCCGTTCACCGGCAGTAAGGACGCCTCGGCCGCCGGGCAGTTGCTTTACTACACCGCCGGAAATGAGGAGCTGGTGGAATGTGTTTCCGATTTCCTAGCTGTGAGTTCGAAAGGCCGCATCCACTGCGGCGAGATCGGCGCGGCTACGGTCACGAAACTGGCCACGAACCTGATCTCCGCCTGCACGGTTCAGGCGATGTCCGAAGCACTCGCTATTGCGACACGACATGGCGTAGCTTCGGAAATTTTCACTGAAGCGGCTATCCGTAACGGCAGCGGCTCCCCGCTCATGGCGATGAAATATCCCGGCATCCTCAAGGGCGATTTCGAGCCGCATTTCACCATGGCAAATATGTGGAAGGACAGCCGCTACGCCATCGCGCTCGCAGAGTCGGCGGGAGTGAATTTACCCGCGATCACGGCGGTTTCCGCTCGTATGGGCGAGATGTGCGCGGAAGGTTCCGGCGAGCTTGATTTCTCGGCACTCGCTAAGGCTTATGAAAGCTGATCTCGGTGAAACACCTGGCGCGCTGGAGTTCAGCGGGCCGGACGCGGTGCGCTTCCTCAACGGGCAGATTACCCAGGATGTCCGGAAAGTGATGGGCACCGGCCTCGTCCTGCCGAGCTGCGTGACGGATGCCAAGGGGCGACTCCAGTTCCGGGTATGGATCGCGGAGGGCTGCGGCGGCGTGCTGGTGATCTGCCGCGAGGGCATGACCGAGGATCTGGAAACGCGCCTGACGCGGTATCTCATCGCCGATGACGTGGAGGTGCGCGATGTGAGCGACAAGTTCCGCATCGGGGATTTTGCCATCCCGGAAATGGACGAAGCGGAACGCATCGCGAAAGGAATTCCGAAATGGGGCGCCGAGCTCAAGGGAGGCATGCTGCCGACCGAAGCCGGGCTGGATGCCACCGATATCTCTTACCACAAGGGCTGCTACATCGGCCAGGAGGTAATTTCCCGGATCAAGAGCGCGGGCAAGGTGAACCGGCGGCTCGTGAAGTTCGTTTTTGAAACCGAAGGCATGACCGGCGAAATCATCGATGCCGAAGGCAAGGTCTGTGGCGAGGTAACCAGTGTTAGCGGCTCGCACGGTTTGGGGTTTTTGAAACGGGGCGTGGAGGAAGATGCGGCTCTAACTGTCGGTGGGGTGCCGGTGCGACTTCCTTTACCCTAATTAAATTTCCCCTTTCCAGAAAAGCTCCCGCGTCCATCCTTTCCCTCACATGACTTCTGATTTCTTGGTGATCGGCGCGGGCATCGCGGGTTTATCCTTCGCCTTGCACGCAGCGAAACACGGTAAGGTGACCATCCTGACTAAGGGAAAAGCCGAGGAGTCAAATACCGCGTGGGCGCAAGGCGGGATTGCCTCGGTGCTATCGCATGATCTACGCACCAATGGCGATTCCATGGAAAGCCACGTAACCGACACTCTGGACGCGGGCGCAGGGCTCTGCAACGAGGAGGTCGTGCGGCGCATCATCGAGGAGGGTGACGACGCCATCGCAGATCTTCTCGGATACGGGGTCGATTTCGATAAGGAGGACGGTCGTTTCGTGCTGGGGCAAGAAGGCGGGCACAGCCACCGCCGTATCCTCCATGCCCGCGATACCACCGGCCGCGAGATCGCGCGCGCCATGCTGGAGGCCGCACGCCGCGAACCGAACATCACCCTGTTAGAAAACCATTTCGTGATCGACCTCATCACCTCCGCACGGCTTGGTGCAGTCACCAACGACCGTGTGCTCGGCGCCTACGTGCTCCAGCGGGAAACGGGCGAGGTCACGGTGTTCCGCTCCGACCGCGTGGTGCTCGCGGCCGGCGGTTGCGGAAAAGTTTATCTCTACACCACCAACCCCGACTCCGCGACCGGCGACGGCGTGGCGCTCGGCTGGCGCGCAGGCGCAACCGTGGCGAATATGGAATTCATCCAGTTCCACCCCACCTGCTTCTACAACCCGGCGGCCACCGGCCCGGAGGCGCGGTCGTTTCTGGTTAGCGAGGCGGTGCGCGGCGAGGGCGGAATTTTGCGCAACGCGAAGGGCGAGGATTTCACCAAAAAGATCGATCCGCGCGGGTCACTGGCGCCGCGTGACATCGTCGCCCGCGCCATCGACCGCGAGATCAAGAAAACCGGTGCCCCATGCGTCTATCTCGATGTCACGCACAAGCCGCCCGGCTTCATGCGCGATCACTTCCCCTACATCCACGAGACCCTGCTGAAGTTCGGCGTGGATTGCGAAAAGGAACCCATTCCTGTCGTTCCGGCAGCCCATTACATGTGCGGCGGGCTGAAGACGGATGTGACTGGAAAAACCACGGTGCGCGGTCTGTTCGCCGTCGGCGAAGTTGGGTGTACCGGCCTTCATGGCGCGAACCGGCTGGCCTCAAATTCCCTGCTCGAAGGCAACGTGGTGGGTCGCCTCGCGCTGGCGGAGATGATGCGCCTTTACCCGCCCGACAAACCGCCGATGGATGCGCCGCCGATCCCGGAATGGCACCACGGCGATGTCGCGGAGCCGGATGAACTCGTCGTCATCTACCACAACTGGGACGAGATCCGCCGCCTGATGTGGGACTACGTTTCCATCGTCCGCACCGACAACCGCCTACGCCGAGCCGCCGCCCGCTTGCGGAACCTGAAAAAGGAAGTCCGCGAGTTCTACTGGGGTCACCGCGTCAACGCCGACATCCTAGAGCTGCGCAACCTCGTCGCCGTAGCCGGGATCATCGTCGAGTGCGCCCTGCGCCGCCGCGAATCGCGTGGGCTGCATTACACCCTCGATTATCCTGAGGGCGACGACCGTTTCAAAAAAGACACGACGCTGAGAAAATTCTGAAGAGTAGTGGCGGATTGCATCCACCATGTCGATTAATTCTAAGGCATGGCAGATGCAATCCGCCGCCACGGTCAATCTGCGAAGATAACTTCTCCCTGTCCTGCGTTCTTTTCCCTGCCCATGGGATCAAACAAATCCTTGCTGGTGATGTAGAGAAACAAGGAAAAGATAATGAATGCACACACGGTTTGGATAACCTCCAAGACTTTTGTCCGAACCGGTTTCCCAGCAATTTTTTCAAGCACAGCAAGGGTGATGTGCCCGCCGTCTAGGACTGGGAAAGGCAGCATGTTGAATATGGCTAGATTCACATTCAGAAGAACCATGAACCCAATGATGCGCCGCCAGCCGTTTTCGGTTAGGAGGAGTTGGTAAATCATTTTCCCGATCCCGATGGGGCCGCTGAGTTGGTCGACCCCAATGCTCGATTTGGGATCGGCCACCTTGGTGACGGTGACATACATCATGCGAACGCTGTCAGACACCTGCTCGAAAGGGTTCGGATGCACGATGCGGACGTCCACATCCCCAGTCTGATCCCAGGCCACCCCGATCATCGGATCGCGGCCTTCCGGCTTCAACGGGACTTCCGGCGTGACCTCCACGACCACCTCTTCACCGCCCGCCTTTTTCACACCGAGGCTGACCGTTTTGTTATCCTTCGCCTTGAGGTATTGCGCGAGCTGGATGTCGCTGAAGAGTTGCTTGCCGTCCACGGAAATGATCACATCGCCCTTGGCAAGACCCGCCTTCTCGGCCGGGCTTCCCTTGATCACTCCGCCGATCAACGCCTTGCCCGCCGGGGCAAGGCCGACTTGGCGCAGACCGCTGCGCTGAAACCATTTACTCTCCGGTATTTCGAATTCGCTGATGAGCTTGAGCGGCTCCTCCACGCCGGGGCGCTTCACGGTGAATTCGATCTTGTCGCCGCTGCTGAGGATGACGCGCTCGGTGATGCTTTCCAACGATCCTGCGAAGCCGTTCACTGCCTCACCGTTGATTGCAATGATCTCATCACCAGGCAAGATACCCGCTTTCTCAGCAGGGCTTTTCTCCATCACATATCCTACTGTCGTGCTCGGCACGAAATCCTTCGGCTTCCCCACTCCCCATAACACAAGCGACGCGGCCAAGGCGAGCAGGACAGAGAACAGCGGCCCGGCGAAAGCGACGATGATCTTGTCCATCGGCGTGATGGGCGGTAAGGGCTTACGATCCCTGTCCCCGCCCTCAATGGCCTCCATCGGAGCCATCTGCGGCAGCGCGACGAAACCGCCCGCCGGGATCCAACCGAGGCCGTATTGCACACCTTTGTATTCCTTTTTCCAGATCGGCTTGCCGAACCAGATCTGGAAACGATCGATCTGCAGACCGCGCCATTTCCCGGCGAGGAAGTGGCCGAGCTCGTGGACAAAAATAACAACGTTGAAAAGCATCACCACCACGAAGATCAGTAGCAGGACTTGAAGAATGGTTTGGAGGGTGGTCATGGGTATCGCGATGAATGCCCGGAAAGCTAGCCGCCAAGTGAAATCCCGCAAGCCTTTCCACCTCCGCGCAATATCTCGATCGGTCACTGGCATCCCGCGAAACGGATTGATATGCCCGGCGAATAGGGTAGCCTTTCAGCATGAATCTCGCCATCGATGCCATTTACGAAGGCGGCAAACTCCGGCCGCTCGCACCGTTGATACTGCCCGAAAACACCTTGGTCAGGATTTCGGTGGAGACAGCCGACAATGACGCGGGGCGGCGCGAGTGGCTCGCGCAGGGTAAGCATAAGTTGATGGAGACGTGGGACAACGAAGCCGACGAAGTTTACAATGCCCTGCTCACGAAATGACATCGTGCTGCTCCCGATCCCGTTCACGGATCTGCGCAGCTCTAAAGTGCGCCCCGCCATCGTGGTTGGACATGGTGCGTGGCTTGGTGATCTGTTCGTGGTGCCCGTGACATCCCAGCTCTCCAGCGCCGACCTAACCCTTGTTGATTGGAATGCTGCGGGGTTAAACGTGGCAAGCGGTATCAAAGGCCAGATCTGCACGGTGGAAGACAGCCTGGTGCGCAAGGTAGTAGGTCGCCTTTCCACCCGCGACCGTGATGCACTGGATGATCGGCTTCGCGTATGGCTCAAACTGTGACGCCTGTTGCGGCTTTGCGTTGAAAACCCCGCTTTTCCCGCCATGCTCCCTGCGTGACTTCCGGCCAAACCCTACTCGCCTCGCTCGCGACCCTTTCCACCAAGGAATCACAGGCGTTGGAGTCCGTAGGGTTCACCACAATCGCCGACCTTCTCGCCCATTTCCCAAAACGCTACGAGGACAGACGCCAGTTCGATGCCTTCCCCACCCTGCCGACCGGCAAACCCGTCTGCTTGCACGGCGGCGTGATCGACGCGGGCACCAAGGGCTTCGGGAAAACGCGTTTCTACGAGGCCGTGATCATGGATGGCTCCGGCGGGGTCTTCGGCTCCGGGAAAATCACCTGCCGCTGGTTCAACATGCCCTTCATGTCCAAGGTCATCGCCGCCGGGCAGGAAGTCATCGCCTACGGAAAAGTGAAAGAGCAGGGCGGACGCCTCATCATCGACCACCCGGAGATCGAGGTCGTTTCCGACGACGGTGAGAAAACGATCCACCTCAACCGCATCGTCCCCATCTACAAAAACATCTCCGGCCTCAACCAGCGCCGCCTGCGCGAGATCATCCACAACGCGGCGGCGGATTGCATCCGCCATGCCGAACACAACCCTCTCCCCTTTCCATTTCCCGTCTCCGAAACCACCCGCACCGCCGACCTTTTCGAAACCCATTTCCCCACCTCCGCCGAGACGGGCAAGGCCGCCCGCCGCCGCTTCGCGCTCGAATCCTTCTTCACCCTACAGCTCAACGTCGTCTGGCAGCGCACCCGCCACCTCTCCCACCTAGGCCGTGTGCTTGGTAAAAAAACCACCCTGCTGAAAGCCTTTTACGAAAGCCTCCCCTTCGACCTCACCGGCGCACAGAAACGCTCCATCAAAGAAATCATCAACGACATGCGCCAACCGCGCCCCATGAACCGCCTGCTGCAAGGCGATGTCGGATCGGGAAAAACCTTCGTCGCCCTCGCCTCCATGCTACTGGCCATCGACTCCGGAGCCGACGCCGCGCTGATGGCACCCACCCAGATCCTCGCCGAGCAGCATTTCCTCACCTTCCGGAAATGGCTGGAGCCGCTCGGAGTGAACATCGTCCTACGCACCGCGAACCGCCGCGAGGAAATCATGGAATCCCACGGGTCGACGATTTTCATCGGCACCCACGCCCTGCTCTACGATGAAACGCTGTTCACCGACCTTGGCCTCGTGGTGATCGACGAGCAGCACAAGTTCGGCGTCGTCCAGCGCGCCGCGCTGATCCGCCAGGGCACGCTTCCCGATGTACTCGTGATGACTGCCACGCCCATCCCGCGCTCGCTGACCATGACGATCTACGGCGACCTCGATGTCTCGCTGTTAGATGAAAAACCGGCGGGCCGCGGCAAGATCATCACCGCCCTCCGCACCAAGCCGAAGCAGCAGGACATTACCGATTTCGTGAAAGCCCAGCTCGCCGAAGGCCGCCAGGCCTACCTCGTCTATCCGCTCGTCGAGGAAAGCGATGCCGTGAAAGCCGAATCCGCCACCGAGGCGTTTCCGAAATGGCAAAAACGCCTCGGTGCGGAAAACGTCGGCCTGATCCACGGCAAACTGCGCCCCGAGGCAAAGGACACGGTCATGGAGGATTTCCGCAACGGGAAAACGAAAGCCCTCGTCGCCACCACGGTGATCGAGGTCGGTGTCGATGTCCCCAACGCAAACCTAATGATCCTGCACCACGCCGAGCGCTTCGGCCTCGCCCAGATCCATCAGCTCCGTGGGCGCATCGGGCGCGGCGAGCACAAATCCTACTGCATCCTCCTCACCGATTCGAAACTCCCCGAAGCCATCGAGAAACTCAGCGTCCTCGAAAAGACATCCGACGGCTTCGAGATCGCCGAGGCCGATCTACGCCTCCGCGGCCAAGGCGATATCCTCGGCACAGCCCAATCCGGCCTCACCGATCTACGCTTCGCCGATTTCATCACCGACATCGAACTTATCCGCCAAGCGCGCGCTCTGGCTGACAAGGTATTCCTAGAAGACCCCCACCTAACAAAAGCTTACGCGAACCTCCGCCCGTTTATCAGTGAAAACGCCGCAACGCAGGGAGCGCATTGAGCACTCACCTCTCAATTAGACCATTTGCCAAAAGTCCGTGCGCAGATCCATGCCGCCGGAGGCTTTTGACTGCGGCGGTTCTCATCCGCCGTTTTTTGGATTCGAGATGGAAAAACGAAGTAACTCGGTAGCAACCCGTTGTCCCGCAAAACAAAGCCGCCCTTGAGAGCTGTGAATGAAAAATCACAGCAGTCCAGAGCCTGCGGCGCACTTTACTTTGTTGTCACCTTTTCGCCCACGGACTTTTGGCGACCAGCCTAACTGAGTGGCGTGTGAACCTGCTCGGCGAAGACCACCTACGATCTCATGCGAGGATGGCCTTGATGGGTTTCGCGGGTTCGACGCCGGTGAGCTTGTAGTCGAGGCCCTGGAATTTCTTGGTGAAACGGGCATGGTCGATGCCGAACCGTTCCAACAGAGTAGCGTGAAGGTCGCGGACATGGACGACGTCTTCAACAGCAGCGTAGCCCAGCTCGTCGGTGGCGCCGTGGACGTGACCTGGCTTGATGCCCGCGCCGGCCATCCAGATGGAAAAGGCCTTGATGTGGTGGTCGCGGCCGGTGCCCTGGCCCATGGGCGTGCGGCCGAACTCGCCGCCCCAGATCACGAGCGTGTCCTCGAGCATCCCGCGTTGTTTCAGGTCTTTCACGAGGGCGGCGGAGGCTTGATCGGTGAGCTTCGCGGTGTAGGGCATTTGTTTGTCGATGTTGCCGTGGTGATCCCAGCCGCGGTGGTAGAGCTGCACGAAACGGACGCCGCGCTCCAGCATGCGGCGGGCGAGCAGGCAGTTCGAGGCGAAGGAGCCGTCGCCGGCTTCTTTCACGCCGTACATGTCGAGGATGTGCTGCGGCTCGCCTTTCATGTCGGTGAGTTCCGGCACAGAGGATTGCATGCGGAAGGCCATTTCATACTGCGCGATGCGGGTCTCGATTTCAGGATCGTAGTGGTGCTCGCGAAGCATACCATTGAGGCGCTGGACTTCCTCGATGACCTGCCGCTGCGCGGATTGGCAGACACCCTCCGGGCTGCCGACGTAGTGGACGGCATCGCCTTTTGACTGGAACTGAACGCCTTGGAAACGAGATGGCAGGAAGCCCGCCGACCATTGCCGGGAGGAGATCGGCTGATCCGGGAAATCACCCCTCGACACCATGACTACGTATCCGGGCAGGTTCTGCGAATCCGCGCCGAGGCCGTAGAGCAGCCACGAACCCATGCTGGGGCGACCCTTGAGGATGGAGCCAGAGTTCATGAAGGCGTGGGCGGGGTCGTGGTTGATCTGCTCGGTAACCATGGAGCGGACGACGCAGATCTCGTCCGCGATCGCACCAGTGTAGGGGAAAAGGTCGGAAATCTCGATGCCCGCTTGGCCGTATTTCTTGAAGCCTGTGAAGGAGCCGCGGGCGACAAGCTTAGCACCCTGGAGCTGGGCGAGCTGCTGGCCTTTGGTAAACGATTCCGGGAAAGGCTGGCCGTTGAGCTTGTTCAGCTCCGCCTTCGGATCGAACGATTCCAAATGCGAGGGACCGCCGGCCATGCAGAGGTGGATCACGCGTTTCGCCTTCGCGGGAAAGTGGAGTCCGCCCTGCTCGTGGAGGCGTGGCAGGGATGCACCCGCGAACTGCGAGAGCGCGATCCCGCCGAGACCGGCGAAGGATTTTTTCAGGAACGTCCGGCGCGACCAGTCGTTCTGGAGGACGTTGTGGAGGTGATGGTGGTTCATGGGGAAGAGGAGGGGGTGAGGGGGATATTACTTTTGCGGCGTAATGATCCAGGAGTTGGGATCGGAGATCATGCGGACGAGCATGCCTAGGATGGCATCATATTCGGCGTAGAGAACCTTGGCGGACTCACGTTCGATGTAGCCGCATTCCACCGCGAATTGGATCCATGTCTGCGTCTCTGCGGCTTCGGCTTCGGCATCGGAGAGCTTGGCCACGAAGGCGGCGGGGTAGCGGCGCTTTCTCCATGCTTCCGTGAGGTTCGCGCAAACCGATCTCGAGGAGCGCCGCACCTGATCGGTGAGCGAATAGCGCTCTTCCTTGGGGAAGGCCGAGCTGATCCGGAAGATCTCCATGGCGGCAGAGAAGCCCTTCTTAAAGACTTCCAGTTCAGTATGTCGGCTGATTCTCATCTTGGTTGCTCATTTTCCATCTCCCCCTCCCCCACTCTCTCCCTCACCCCCTCCTCTTCAAAACCTCGTGATCGTTTCGTGGAGGTTGAGGATGACGCGGCAGAGCTGCTCCGTGGGGTTGGCATCAGGAAGTTCCTTGCGGAGCTTTTCGAGGAAGGCGATTAGGTTTTTCCTTTCACCGGCGCTCGGATCGCGGGAAAGGGCGAGGAGGTAGGCTCGGTTGATCTTGTCGGCATCGGTCGGCTCGGATTCGAGGCGGGCGGCGAGGGCTTTTGCGGCTTCGACGAAGGTGGGGTCATTGAGGAGGGCGAGCGCCTGCTGCGGCGAGTTCGATGGGAAACGGTCCACGGCACACTCTTCGCGGGAGGGTGCGTCGAAGGCGGCCATCATCGGATGGATGAAGGTGCGCTGCCAGTGAACGTAGAGGCCGCGGCGGTATTGGTCGGAGCCTTTCGAGGAGAGGTATTTCCGCTCAGGGAAATTGAGGTTCGCCCAGAAATCCTCGGCTTGGTAGGGGCGGATGGACGGGCCGCCGACCTCGTCAGCGCGGAGGAGGCCGGCGATGGCGAGGGCGTTGTCGCGGACGAACTCGGCCTCGAGGCGGCGCGCCGATTGCTCGGAAAGCAGGCGGTTGTCAGGGTCGATCTCAGCGAGATCGGGGTTCGCGGCGGAGACCTGGCGGTAGGTTTCCGAGGTGACGAGGAGGCGCACCATGTGTTTCACGTCCCAGTCGGAGGATTGGAACTCGGAAGCGAGCCAGTCGATGAGCTCCGGGTGAGAAGGCCACTCGCCCTGGTTGCCGAGGTCGTCGAGGATGTTGGATAACCCTTTGCCGAAGAACTGCTTCCACAGGCGGTTGGAGAAATGGCGGGAGGTGAGCGG
The DNA here is from genome assembly GCA_945869855.1 of Prosthecobacter debontii. GTDB lineage: Bacteria > Verrucomicrobiota > Verrucomicrobiia > Verrucomicrobiales > Akkermansiaceae > Luteolibacter. The sequence continues at coordinate 9,655 of CAMBQC010000012.1, read as the reverse complement.
GTTCTTCGGTGCGAGTAGCCACTCGGCGAGATCCATGCGGTTGAGACGCTTCCCGGCGGGCGCGCCGTCCTTCGCGAGGAAGGCGGGGAAAGCGGGCTCCACTTTCTCGGCGGGATTCATCCAATCGCCGCGAGGCAGTATGTGCGCCTGCGGGATTTGATCGGGCGGCAGGGTTTGCGCGATCATCGAGTGGGCGTAACCGGCGTGGGCGGCGAGCATGTCGGCGCGGGCTTCCTTGTAGGCGGCGGGGAGCTTGTCATCCGCCGTGTTGGCGAGGAGGAAAGCGGCCTCGATCTCGGGATGGAAAGTGTTGTCCGTGTTGAAAGCGGAGGCGAGCGCGGAACGCAGGGCGGTTTGCTCGCCGGGTATGGGATCGGCGAAGGGGCTGATGCTGAGGCGGAATTTCCCGATGTCGGCGGACGCGAGGGTTAGGGTGAGCGTGGCGTTCTCCGCGGGGGAAACGGATTGCTTGAGGTGGTAATGGGCGTGGTGGGGCAGGCTCGCGGCGTTGGACGGTTCCTCGAAAATCGCCGGGGCGGATTGCCAGGTTTCCTCCAGTGTCGGGGCTTGGTAGCCGTTGCTATACCTCGCGGGCGTGCGGCGGTCGGCTTGTTGGTACGAGAAACCTAGTTTTTCGGCGTTGATCGCGAATGTCGGGATCGCGGTGAACTTGCCGTTCGGCTGGCGGCCGACGCTGTTCCTGTTAGCGGCGTCCGGAAGAACCTCCAGGCGGAGGGTTTTAAGGGGAATCCCGGGGGGCAGCGCGTAGGTGACGGTGATGGTTTCCTTTTCCGGCGCGCCGGTGATGAGGATGGAACCGTCGGCCGCCTGCGAGGGTTGGTTCGCACCGCCACGGGTGATGGCGGTGGCTTTGAGCGGGAGCCAGCCGTCGCGGTTCGCGGTGAGGAACGCGGCTGCGGATTTGCGCCATGCCTCCAGCGCGGCGGCATCGTAGGGCATGCCTTTCACGGCGGCGAGGGTGGCTTCGCGCGCGGTTTCCAGGCTTTGCTGGACGGCGCGGTTTTTTGCGAAGATTTCGGGCGGGAAAGGCGATTCGTTGTTGAAGCCGGGCAGATCCTTGTTCGGGGTGTTGCCGTAGGTCGTGTAGATGCCCCACTGGCGGACGTCGTTGAAGAAGGCGGCCAGCGAATAGAAATCCTTGGCGGTGAAGGGGTCGAACTTGTGGTCGTGGCACTCGGCGCAGCCGGTGGTGAGGCCGAGCCATGCGCCGCCGATGGCACGGACTCGGTCGCCGGCATATTTGGCGAGGTATTCCTTGTCCTGCGCGCCGCCCTCGCGGGTCATCAGGTTCAGGCGCAGGAAACCGGTGGCGATTTTCTGTTCCTCGGTCGCGTCCGGCATGAGGTCGCCGGCGAGCTGTTCGCGGGTGAACTGGTCGAAGGGCTTGTTCGCGTTGAAGGAGTCGATCACGTAGTCGCGGAACGGGAAGATGCGGGCGTTCTGGTCGCCGTGATAGCCGACGGAATCGGCGTAACGGACGGCGTCGAGCCAAGTGACAGCCATGCGCTCGCCGTAGCGAGGGGAGGCGAGCAGGCGATCCACCTGTTTTACGTAGGCGTCGGTGGATTCGTCGGATAGGTAAGCTTGGAGTTCCACCGGCGTCGGCGGGAGGCCAGTGAGGTCGAGTGAAAGACGGCGAAGTAAAGTGGCCTTATCGGCAGGCGGGGAGGGTTTCAGGCCGTGCTTGACGAGGTTCGCACGGACGAAAGCGTCGATGGGGTTTTTCGTGTCCGATTCGGGTATGGCGGGTTTTGCGATAGCGGCGAAGGCCCAGTGCTCTTGGTATTCAGCGCCCTGCTCGATCCAGCGGGTGATGAGGTTTTTTTCCTCTTTGGAAAGGGGTTTGTGGAAATCCTCCGGTGGCATGGGATCCTCTATGTCGTGGATGCGCTGCCAAGCGATGCTCTCCGCCGTTTTTCCGGGAACAATGGCGTGTTTCTTGGCATCACTCTCGAGCGCGGCGTAAGCACCCTCGGCGGTGTCGAGTCGGAGGTTTTCCTCGCGGGTAGTGGAGTCGAAGCCATGGCAGGCAAAGCACTTGTCCGAGAGGATGGGGCGGATGTGGGCGTTGAAGCTGACGGTTTCCGGAGTCTCGACGGTCAGCTTTACGGCGGTCGGCGCAGGAGTGCTTGGGATGGTGAGAGTGGGCGCAGGATCGCGAAAACCGATCCAGACCAGTGCCCCGATGAAGACGGCGAGGCAGAATGCGGTGAAAATGCGGAAGGTTGCGGGAGAACGGGACATGGCTGTGTGAAAACGGCGGGGATTTGCGGACGAACTAAGAAAGCACCGGCGCGGGGCGTTGTCACCTTCATGATGCGTTCAATGGGGATCGCCTTGGTTACGGCACTGCTGCTGGTTCAACTTTCGCTTTTTCCGACCGTGAGCTTGTTCCTGGATCATTACGGAAAAGACAGGCCGTGGATGAAACTGCCGGTCGCGACGAACCGGACGCATTGCTGCCATTGCTTTTTCGGCGACGAACTGAGCTGGACGAAAGCCGGTGGATGGGTGGGCGAAGGGGGATGCATCAGGAACGGAGAAATCGAAGCCCATCTCCGCCGCCTGACGGAAAATGCGGAGACGCACGGACTGAGAAGCAACTTACGGCTGAGGATTCCCGCCGATGCGGATGCCGGGAAATTCATGGAAGCGGCGATGGCGGCGCCGAGAGCCGGCGTTTCGTGCCTGCATGTGGCGGTGGTGGAGGGGAGGCGATAGAGAACTTGAAGCGCTCCCAAACCCGACATGAAATCCCAGCCTGCTTGCTGTGATATTTTCAGGCTTACCCGCCGATGCCGTCGGAATAGCCGAAGATCAGAACTTTCCGATCGGGAATATAGGCTACGATCGGAACGTAGGCGTCGAAACGCTCCCCGAGCCGGCGGAGATAGATGCCGTTCCGGACTGTGGAATCGTCGAATTCCTCATGGAGGAAGGAGATGTGAAAGTTCCTTTCGAATGGTTCCGAGAAATAGCGCAGGAACAACGGATGGGAGTCTGTGATCCCGTGGAATTGGAGGCAGCCATCGGAGTAGTTGGTTTTCTCCTTCGCGATGTAGGGCGTAAGGTCGGATCCGAATGCGCTCCGGATCAGGGTGTCCTTGTTGAACGTGTCGAAGATCCGGGAGCTTTTGATGGCGAAGACGACCGCCAGCGAAAGAAGTATCGCTGAAACGATGGCGAGGCGCTTTCCATATTTCATAAGGCTGCTTACACAGCTTCGGAACGCTTGGATTGGAACTCTTGCTCCGAAATCACCTTCACTGCGATGACATGGGGATTGCCGTGGAGATTGCGCTCAAATTCGGCGAAATCCCCTGCATCCGTGAAAAACACCTGCATGTATTGGGAGTCGCCGTTCCGCAGACGAGCCATACAAATGCTCGAAGTGGGATCAGGTGAGGGGAATACATGGAATTGGTAATAAGCCGCGTTCTCGTTGCGGAATTGCACCCTTAGAAAGACGGACTGTTCGATTTCGCCGTTCGGTTCCATTTCCAGATGCTGGGGTCGGATATCAGATGTTGTGCCGCTAAGATAGCCGGCGGCCGAAGATCGCCGCCACTTTGGGAACTCAAACCTGCGGGACGTGGGGTTCGAAGGTCATGGAGCGTTCATGCTCGCGGGCTTTGGCGGCACGGCGGGATTGCTGGTGGAAGGATTCTTGGGCGCGGAAGGGCTTTTCGCCTTTGGCGGGGACAACGGGGGTGGAGCTGCCGTCGCGAAGGATGCGCCAGGCATTGCGGTTGTCGTTGAAATAGGTTTCGAGAATTTTAATGAGGCGGCGTTTGATTGTTTTTTCCTCGATGGGGATCATCAGCTCGACGCGTTTTTCAAGATTTCTCGTCATCCAGTCGGCGGAAGCGATGAAGACCAAGGGGTCGCCGCCTTGGTGGAAATAGAAGAGCCGAGCGTGCTCGAGGTAGCGGTCTATGACGGAAAAAACCTCGATATTTTTCGAGAATTTCTCCCCAGGAATGAGGCAACAGATCCCGCGGACGTTAAGCTTGATCTCGACGCCGGCTTGGGAGGCAGCATAGAGGGCGGCGATGATGTCTGGATCTTGGAGTGAGTTGGTTTTGGCGATGATTTTCGCGGGTAGGCCTTGCTTCGCGCGCTCGGCCTCGCCGGCGATGAGATCGAGAAGGCGGGGCTTCATCGCGGATGGGGCGGGGATGAGCCGCTGGAAGCGGAGAAGCTTCGAGCGGCCGGTGACGGCGTTGAAGAGGAGGGAGGCGTCGTTTCCGTACTCCGACTTGCAGGTGAGGTAGGAGAGATCGGTGTAAAGGCGGGAGGTGGTCTCGTTGTAGTTGCCGGTGCCGAGGTGGACGTAGCGGCGGATGTGGCCGGACTCTCGGCGGAGGACGAGGCAGATCTTGGCGTGGGTCTTGAGGTTTTTCACGCCATAGACGATCTGGGCGCCGGCGCGCTGGAGTTCATCGGCGCGGTTGAGGTTGCGCGCCTCATCGAAGCGGGCCTTGAGCTCGACGAGTGCGGTGACGTGCTTGCCATTTTCCGCCGCGCGGATGAGGGCGTCGATGATGCGGGACTGGCGAGCGGTGCGGTAGAGGATCTGCTTGATCGCGATGACATCGGGATCGGCGGCGGCTTCCTCGATGAGGCGGATGACGGGATCGAAGGATTCGTAGGGGTGGAAAAGCAGAACGTCGCCGGCGGCGATCGTCTCGAACATGGAGGCGCCGGGAGCGATCGAGGGCGAGTTCTGCGCGGGCCAATCCTCATCGCGGAGGTGGTCGTGATCAGGGAGAAAGGCGAGCTCCATAAAGGACGAAAGGCCGAGTGGGCCCGCGTGGCGGTAGATTTCCTGCGGGGAGGAGGCGGTGACCTTCTGGATGAGTGAGGAGAGGTCGCGCGGGGCGTCGGCGCGGATTTCCAGGCGGACTGTGTCGGCGAAACGGCGGGCGGTGAGGACGTCCTCCATTTCATCGGCGAGGTCGGTGGCATCCTCTTCCTGGACGGCGATGTCGCCGTTGCGGGTGACGCGGAAGGCGGTGGTGGCGGTGATGTTCTCGCCAGGAAAAAGCCGCTCGGCATGGGTGGCGATGAGATCCTCGATGACTAGGAAGGCGGTCGTTTCGTCATCGGTGGAGATGGGAATGCGGCGCGGCAGGTTCTCGGGGATGGGGATGAGGACGTGGCGCGAGGCTTTTGCCACCGGATCGTGGAGGGTGCAGGCGAGGACGATCTGGAGCGCGGGGACGATGGGGGGGGCGGAGTCGGGATCGACGGCGAGCGGCGTGAGCAGCGGCGAGATGTTGTCGTCGAAAGCGATGGCGGTCTGGGCGCGCTGGGCATCGGTGAGTTGCGCGGCGGAGAGGAGGACAATGCCCTTTTCCGCGAGTGTGGGGAGCAGGGTGCCGTTGAGGAGTCCGTATTGGTCCGCGTTCATTTTCAAAACGCGCTCGCGGATGGCGGTGAGGTTGCGCGCGGGGGTGTAGCCGGAGTTGTCCCGGGTTTTCCGACCGCTACGGCGCAACAGCATCAGGGAACCGACGCGGACCTGGAAAAACTCGTCGAGGTTGCTGGCGGATATGGCGAGGAATTTCACGCGTTCCAGCAGCGGCAGGTCATCGCGGAAGGCCTGAGCGAGGACGCGCTGGTTGAATTCGAGCCAGGAGAGTTCGCGGTTGTGGTATGGGGACATAAAACTTTAAATTTTAAATTTCAAAACTCAAGGAAGTGGGGGGATGCGGGATTTCCAGTAGTTGGGGCGGCGGGAGGTGTGGGCGACGGCGAGAATGGTGACGCGTTCCGAGCCGAGGAGATGGAGGTAAAAGAGGTGGTATGGGAAGCGTTCCATGCGGAAGTCATGGAGATTTTCGCCAACGGGTTTGTAGCGTTTGGGTTCCGATGAGATGGCGGCGATGGCATGTTCCACCGCTTGGACGAATTCCTCCCCCAAGCCGAACATATTCTCGGAGTATGCCGCGGAATTGTGGTATTCGGCGAGCGCCTCGTTGTGGAAATCCGTTGTCATCGGATTTCCGAGAGGGACTGCCGCACGCGCCGGTGAGCTTCTTCCGCGGAGATGCATTCGCATTTTCCGCTCAATACTTCCTCGGCGCGCCTTCCGATCTCCTCGCCCCATTCTTTCGACCACTCCTCGTCGGGCTCGCTGTGGCTGCGGAGGGTTTCCACGAGTTCTTCGCGCTCTTCCGGGGCGAGGCGCAGGGCTTCTTCCACGAGATGTTTCACGGCGGCTGTCATGGGATATGGATAGGGGAAAAGGACTCCGTTTTCAAGCTCAGTTATCCTCCTCGATGACGACGGTGAGGCCGAAGACCTGCTCGAAGAGATCGGCCTTGGAGTCCATGGCGAGGCGCTCGATGGCGGCGTCCTTGAGGCCGGGGAGGCGGATGCGGAGCTTGTCGTGGGTGCGGAGGATCTCGATCTTGGAAATGCGCTGGGCGTGGGTGCGCTCGAGGGCATCGGCGACGCGGAGGATGGCGGCGAGCTTGCAGACGCGGATGCGATCCTCGGTGGAGAGCGCGGCGTAGGAGGGGTGATCGAGCTTCGGGCCGGAGTGGCGGTGGTAGCGTGAAACGAGGGCGACGATGGTAACGTCGAGGCGGTCGAGCCCGAAGATTTCCGAGTTCAGGATAATGTATTCCGAGTGCTTGTGATGGGCGCGGGGGCTGACATAGGTTCCGACCTCGTGGAGGATGGCCGCGACTTGGAGGAGCAGCGCGTCGTGCTCGGTGAGGTGGTGGAGATCCTGGAGGTTGGTGACGAAATGGGCGCAAAGTTTCCCGACATGCTCGCCGTGGCCGGGATCGGATTGGTAGCGCTCGGCGAGGATGCGGGCGGAGCGCAGCACCTCGGAGGCGAAGGAGCCGCTCATCTCGCGGGAAACAAGGAGATCGTGCAGCAGGCCTTGCTCGTAGTCTGAGTTGGGGATGTGGACTTCCTTCATCCCGAGCGCCTCGGCGATGGCGAGATTGATCTCCAAGGCAGGGATCAGCGCCTCGGCCGTCTGGTAATCGAGCTGGAAGCGTTTCACCGTGCCGAGATCGCTGAGGATGGCGGTTTCGGCGGTGAATTTCCGGAAATCCTTGAGCGAGCACGCCTCGTTGTTTTTCGTGAGGAAAGAGGAGACGGACTGGATCTCGTAGCCGATGAGGATGATGCCTTCGATGGACACATCGGAGAAATCGAAGCGGAGCTGGGCGAGATTTCCCGAGGCGTGTTCACGGATCACGCGGAGGAGAGCAGGGCCTTCGGCATGTGAGGCCTCGACCGCCTCGCGGGTGCGGTGCGTGCCCATGCGGTAGCTGGTGTAACGGGTGATCAGGCCTTCGTGGAAAAGCAGGGCGCGGGTGTTGCCGGGGCCGACGTGGACGACGAGCGCGGTGCGCCGCGTCATGGCCGGAAGGTGCTGGAGGCGGCGGCGGGTCTTAAGGTAGATGAGGCGGGTCATTTCGCCATCGTCGATCATGGAAACGGGCAGTCCGCAGGCGATGCGGATGCGGTTGAGGACAGACTCGTGGTTCGCGGCCTCGTGAAGGACATTGGTGGCGACGGCGCGGGTAAGGTTATGTGGGTCGAGGCCCATTTCCGAAAGCGTTTCCTGATAACCGCGGATGATGAAAACGATGCGCTCGGTGGTCGCGTTGGAGACGACATTGCCACCGAAAACATCCTGCGCGAGCGGCGCGGGCTGCTCTAAGAAATCGATGGGTGTGGGGTTCCCCTCCGAATCGCGCTCCGCGATGATGATGGATACGGAACTCGCGCCGATGTGTAACGCGGTGAGCAATGACGCCGGATCGGCGGAGGGAAGGATGTTCTTTTTCCGCGCGCTCGGCATGCCATCATCAGAATGGCTGAGTCCGATTTTTACAACCGCGAAAACGCGGGGAGTCCGTGCTTGTCATCGCGGCAGCAAGCATGGATAAAGAAATATGCCAGTTAGCGGTGCATTGGAAAGATATTTGGTGAAGCCCGGAGCAAAGGTGGATCTGCGTAAAATTGACGCCGACGACCGTCACCTTTTCGACGACGGTGGGAAAGAGGAGAGCTTAGAGGCCTTCGACAAACTGCAGGACGAGCTGAAGCTTCTGCAGACCGTGCTTTATGCGCAGAACAAGCACCGCATTCTCGTGGTGATGCAGGCGATGGACACCGGCGGCAAGGATGGGTGCATCAAGCATGTCTTCTCCCGCATCGATCCGCAGGGTATCCATGTCCGTTCCTTTAAGAAGCCCAGCGAGGAGGAGCTGGCGCGGGACTTCCTGTGGCGCGTCCACGACAAAGTCCCGCGCAACGGACAACTGGTCATTTTCAACCGCAGCCACTACGAGGACATCATAGCGGTAAAAGTGAAAAAGCTGTTCCCGGAAAAGATCTGGAAACAACGCTTCGGGCACGTCGCGGACTTCGAGCGCATGCTTGCCGAAGAGGGCACTACCGTCGTGAAAATCTACCTCCACATCTCGCGGGACGAGCAAAAGCGGCGGCTCGATTCCCGCCTCGTGAATCCGACAAAACATTGGAAATTCAACCCCGATGACCTTAAGGATCGCGCGCTGTGGCCGGATTTCATGGATACCTATGAGGAAGTCCTATCGAAAACCTCCACCGCGCACGCGCCTTGGTATGTCGTCCCCGCAAACCGCAAATGGTATCGTAACCTCGTCGTCGCAAGGATCATGGTCGATACGATGAAGCGGCTCGACATGAAGTTCCCGGAAACCACGTGGAATCCGGCAGATATGGTCGTGGAGGAGTGATATCCTGTATTTTTTGTTTAAGGAGGGATACATCCATGCGTATTTGTCTTTCCGTCGGTAATGATGGTCTGTTTTCGCCGCCCTTGCGTCTGCTCCTTTGATTGCGGTAGCCTCCAGCCCTACCGATATGAACCCGAAGTCCCTCATAAAATACCGGCCGTTCCAAGCCGTTGCCCTGCCCGACCGCACCTGGCCGGATCAGACGATCACGCGCGCGCCGATCTGGTGCTCGGTGGATCTCCGCGACGGCAACCAAGCGCTACCGCAGCCGATGTCGGTGGAGGAGAAACTGGAGTTCTTCGATCTGCTGGTGGCGATCGGCTTCAAGGAAATCGAGATCGGTTTCCCTTCCGCCGCTGATACGGAATTTCATTTCTGCCGCAGACTGATCGAGGAAAATCGCATCCCGGAAGACGTGACGATCCAGATCCTGGTGCAGACGCGCGAGCAACTGATCCGCCGTAGCTTCGAGGCGATCGCTGGGGCGCGGCGCGCGATCGTCCACATCTACAATTCCACCTCGCCGCTGCAGCGCCGCGTGACATTTGGCGACGCCTCGCGGGAATCGATCAAGCAGATCGCCATCGACGGCACGAAGCTGGTGAAGGAACTAGTTCCAACGATTCCCAATACGGAGGTGGTGCTGCAATACTCGCCCGAGTCCTTTTCCGACACCGAGCTGGATTATGCGCTGGAGGTCTGCTCGGCGGTGATCGATGTCTGGCAGCCGACGCCGGAGAAAAAGATGATTATCAACCTGCCGGACACCGTTCAGTGGGCCTCGCCGAATGTCCACGCGGACATGATCGAGTGGATGTGCCGCCACCTGCCGAAGCGCGATGCGGTGGCCGTTTCCCTGCACACGCACAACGACCGCGGCA
>CAMBQC010000011.1 GCA_945869855.1 Prosthecobacter debontii | reverse complement strand
AAGAAGAGAAATACCAGTTAGAAATGACCTTCTCCCGCGGCCTCACCACCGGCTGGCTCGCAGGCACCAACCACCCCTACCTCACTCACGGGAAATTCGGAAAAAAACGCGGCCCGTTTCTCGGCACGATCATCGAAGCACAGAACGGCTGGATCCGCCTCGACACCCCGCCATCCCAACAAAAACCACCGCTCAAAGCCGGCGACGGCATCGTCTTCGACGCCGGCGAGAACCGCGATCTCGAACAGGGCGCCTCGATCTGGAAAATCGAGAACGACCGCATCATCTTCCACCGCACCTTTTCCGGCATCAACTTCGACCGCATCCGCCCCGGCGTCACCCTCTACAAAACCGCCGACCCCGCCCTCGAATCCGAAATCCGCAAATTCTGGCAATCCGCTAAACCAAAAATCAAGAAAACCCCCATCCACATCACCCTCACCGGCCAACCCGGCGATCCGCTCACCGCATCGGTCGCAGGCTTTGTCTCCAAGGCGTCTTCCACGATCCCGCTCGAACCTGCATCGAACCAACCGCTCACCACCGAAACTCTCGAAAAGCAACTCTCCCGCCTCGGCGACACCCCCTACGAACTCGCCTCCCTCGACAACCAAATCGAAGGCAACTGCCACCTCCCCCTTTCCGCCCTCAACCAACTCCGCCGCGACCTCGTCACCAACCTCTCCCAAATCAATAATCAGCAACCTGTCCGTCGTAGCCTCGGCGAAGTCGGATCATCAATCATCAATCGCCAATCTTCCCCCACCACAACCGAAGCCCTCTTCCCACCGATCACCGACCTGTCCGCCATAGCTCCAGCGACGGAGGATCACCGATCACCCGGCACTCCAAAACTAAGCGTCCTCACCCGCACCCTCCCCCAACTTGAAGCCGCCCTCGAAGCCGGCATCCCCCAAATCTACTGCGATTTCGAAGACCCCCGCCGCTACAAGGAAGCGGTATCCCTCTTCAAATCCTCAATCATCAATCCTCAATCAACAATCATTCTAGCCACCCCCCGCATCCTCAAACCCGGCGAAACCGGCTACCTGAAACTCATCGAGCGCGCCGAACCCCACGGCCTCCTCCTCCGCAACCTCGCCGCCCTCAACTACTACAAAGACCGTAGCGACATTGTGAAGATCGGCGATTTCTCCCTCAACGTCGCCAACCCTCTCTCCGCGAAGCTCCTCCGCGAAGCCGCCCGCCTCGATCGCCTCACCATCTCCTATGACCTGAACATCTCCCAAGTCCTAGACCTGTTAGGAAAAACCCCGCCGGAATGGTTGGAACTCACCCTTCACCAGCACATGCCGATGTTTCATATGGAGCACTGCGTGTTCTGCACCTTCCTCAGCTCCGGCACCACCTACAAGGACTGCGGCCGACCCTGCGAAAAGCACACCGTCCACCTCCGCGACCGCGTCGGCCAGCTCCACCGCCTGCAGGCCGATGTCGGCTGCCGCAACACCCTCTTCAACGGCCGCGCCCAGACCGGCGCCCGCTTCCTCCCCCAGCTTCTCGCCTCCGGACTCCGCCATTTCCGCATCGAGCTCCTCGACGAAAACCAAACCGACGCGCTCTCCACCATCCGCTCCTATCAGGATCTGCTTTCGGAAAAAATCTCACCCGCCACGCTCCTCAACGAAATCCACGCCACAGAGAAACTCGGCGTCACCGAAGGCACCCTCGCGTAACCGTGGCTGGGACTTGGAGTCCCAGTCCGTCGTTGGGATATCCTGTCCCAACGCTCTCATTCCCAAGCTTATAAATGCCCCCACGCTCGCGCATAGGCAAATCAAGCCCCCGCCGGCATTACACTCCAATAAACCGCTTTGAAATCCGGGATCTTCATCATCCTAGCCCTCCTGATCTCCTGCGGGGAAAAGCCTGCCGCTCCCCAAGGCTCCCCCGCGCCCAAAAGCAATCCCACGCTCGCCGCCGCGCAGCTCGCCCTTGCGAAAAACCACCTCGATCACAACGAGCCCCACAAGGCCGTCCCCTACCTCGTCGCATCCCTTTCAAACCAAGCTTCGCCCGAAACCCAATCCGCCCTCGACAAGATCCTCGCTTCCACGGAATTCACCCTGCCCGTCAAGGAGCTGCGCCACCCTTTTCCCGTGCTCCGTTTCAAAGCGGCGGGCGAAAATCTCTTCGTCGCCGTCGGGGGTGAATACCCGACCGTGATCCGTTGGAAACTTTCCGATGAACCTTCCGTCGGTGCCGTCATGTTCCCCGCGAAAGCCAAAGGAATCACCCACCTCAACGTCTCGCCGGACTCGAAATTCATCATCGTCCACCGCGATGAAATCAACTTCCTCTGCCATGCGGGAACACAGAAACCCATCGCCGCCCTCGGCACGTTCGCGAAAGGGCTCGATCCCGAAACCTGCCAGCCCTTTTCGGAGAACGGACTGTTGTTCGCGCACCCGACCACGGATGCGAACGGCTTGCAGATCTGGCGCATCCACGACTCCAACACCGGCGAAGCCCTGCGCTCCGAAACGCTCATCCCGAGTTCCGCCTTCGTCACCTCCGCCATCTTCGGGGGCACCACCCTCCGCATCGAAATGAATGACGGAAGCGCATGTGAAATCCCGCTCGCGGGTGACGCAGAATTCCACCCTCCGTCCTCCAAGAAAGCCACCGTCTCCGAGCGCCCCGCATCCGGCATCAGGCTAACTGCGGAAAACACACTCACCATCCATCGCACGCTGCGCCTGGACTCCGAAGAACTATCTAACAGTTCTGGAAACCTCCTCAACGCCCTCAACGGATACAAGCTCGATCCCGCCACCCAAACCCTCACGGAAATCCCCACCCCGAACCGGCTCGAAACCCTCGCCAAGGAGCTACCCGGCAGGCTTCCGGAAACACTGCGCATCTTTTCTGCGGAGACACCCATCACCCGCCGGCTCGCCGACGCCTATCCCGAACAGTTTCCCGAACTCACCGCAGCCGACCGTGCCCACGCTGACATCATCAAACAAGTCTTCGCCACCGGCGACCGCGAAGCCACTCTCGCCGTGATCGATTCCGCCACCCAGGGGCTGCCCTTCGCCACCGCCCTGTTCCTCGCGCTGGATTCGCAGAAACCGGAGTTCATCTCGCGCGCTATGGAAAAAGCAACCGACCTGCCTCCCGCGTTGCTCGCCTTGGCGAATCGCGGGGTTCCGCCGGACACAGACTTCGATCACCTCCGCCGCACCCAGGATTGGCATGGCTACGAATCCCCGGATTTCGCTCCGCTCCTGAACCGTTTCCGCAAGGATCAAGCGGATCACCTTTTGTCGCTCACCCTTCCCGATGATCCGTCCGAAGACGACATCTCTGCCTTCTCGCTGCGTCTAACAGACTCCGCAACCATCGATACCCTCGGCCAAGCCATCATCGCCGGGAAAGCCATCGCCGCCGCCCGCATGCTTTCGGAAAATCCCAAGCACGCCGCCACCGCCATCCGTCTCGCCGAATACGCGCAACGCCTCGGCACACAAGCTGCGGAGTGCCTGCGAGTCCGTGCCACGGCTTTCGTCACGCTCGCCGATTTCGATACTGCCCACGCGACGTGGATCGATCTCATCACCCACCAACCGGAAGCCGACCACCTCCCCACCGACTACACCGAGGCCGCCCATACCGCCTTCGAAACCGGCAACCCTCGCCAAGCCATCGAGATCCTCAACACCGGCCTCTTCCGTTTCCCCAACGCCCCCTCCGCCGCGATCCGCTCCGGTTGGATCGCCCTTCTAACAGACCACACCGAAGACGCCATCCGCTACCTGAAACACGCCACCAAACTGGGACTTCCTCCCGCCGAAATCGAAAACACTACCGCACTTTTAGCCATCGCCCAAAACATGCTCGGCGATTCCACAATGGCCGCCTCTCATCACGCCCAACTCACCGCCATAAGCCCGAAGTGGAACAACTTAGATAACATCGACTCACTCACTTGGCCCGAGTCCTTTAAGCAATCCCTACGAGAAATCATTTCCGGCGGGGCGGAAACCGAACCGTGGCCGTTACCGGAAAATGATCCGACAGATACGGCTCCCTTCCCCGGAGAACTCCCGATCGTAGAACCGCCCCTCCCTTCGAGATGAAAATGTGATCCACCTTCCACTGCCGGTTCGGATCGCTCATCCAGAAATGCAGCGTGCCGCGTTCTTTCACCCCGGCGTTCAACACATCGTAGGTCTCGACCATCCCTTCGAAACCTTGCACCGCCGGGATCGGTGTCCGCTTGCCCGCGAGGAAAGACACCGCCGGATTCCCCTCCACCGCATTGAAATCCCCCATCCATAACACCGGATCGTTGTGGCGATTCATCTTCACCAATCTCTCCACCATCAACCTCACGCCCTTTTCACGCGATGGCTGGTTGATATGATCGAGGTGCATGTTCACCACCCAGATCCCCTGCCCGCTCGCCCGATCTAACAGCCGCACCCAAGTCGCGACACGCGGGATCTCATTTCCCCATGTCATCGATCCAGGCTTGTCCGGCGTATCGGAAAGCCAGGTCATCCCGCTCTTGTCCCCATCCACCGCAAAGCGATCCCTTTGGTAAAAGATCCCCGAATACTCCCCCTCGCGCATGCCATCTCTGCGCCCCATCCCCACGAAGCCGTATTCCGGCAACGACGCACGCAGATCCGCCACCTGCCCGTGCAGACCTTCCTGGATGCCCAGGAAATCCGGTTGCTCCACCCGCAGCATTTTCACAACGCCCACCACCCGCTCGCCCCAGCTCCGCCGACCCTTGTCGCCCCCGTTCTCGTAGCGGATGTTGAACGTCATCGCGCTCACTTCCATCGCCCCGTCCTCAGAAACCGCGACCGCCCTCGGAACCCGCTTCTCCCTTTCACATGCCGCCACCAAAAACAGCGCTGCCGCAATTCCGATAAACCGTATCCACATCCGCCACGAAACTCACACCCGCCGCCGCAGACGTCAACCAGCGCCTGTCACCGCCCGTTTTTTGGGATTGCCAAACGCCCGCCAAGTCCGCATGTTGCGAGTGTTGTCACGACGGTTGGCGGCTTCGGGATCTTCTCCCTTGCCACCACGCCACCGGTCGAATCCCACGTCACCTCCCGCCGCGCGCGATGGAATCCACGACCGGAAACGACCCCCGCGCCGTCCCCCTTTTTCCAAGCTCCCGTCGGATTTCCATATCCCCGGTGAAGCCCTAGAACCCTATCCGCCTCCACGTTTCCCACGCCGTCATCCATCAGCAAAGAACGACGCACCCGATTTTTCACTACTCTCCCGAATGAGCAAAAACACCACTGACGACCTTTTCGAAATGCCTCCCCCGGAAAGCAAAGCAAAGCCCGCGTGCAAAACCGCCGCTAAGAAGGTCCCCGCCAAAAAGGCGGCCAAGAAAGCCGAGAAGAAGGTCGCCGCAGTAAAAACAGCTGCGAAAAAAGCGGTGGCAAAGAAAGCTCCTGCGGCCTCTGAGGCACAACCCGCCGTTATCGAGAAACCCTCGCCCCTTGCAAGCGCAGCACCCCTTCCCATCCAAGCCCCCGCCCCGATCCCTCCGCCGCTGCCGGAGCCATCCGCGCCACGCGAGGAAAGACAACCCGAGCAACCACCAGCCAACGACAACCCACGCATCGGCCGCGTCCCAGGCGGCGGCCCCGTCAATCATCCGCCATCCCACCACGATGGCCAACAGCCCATTTCCCGCTCCAAGAAACGCCGCGAGAAACGCAAGCGCCGCCGCGACCAAGGCGGCGAACTAAACCGGGGCAACCGCAACGAACCACATGAGCGCCGCGAACATTGGAACGAAAACCGCCCTGAGCGCAACGACCGCCAAGCGCCGCAGGAAGACCGCTCCGCCACCGTCCTCAACGGCCCGGTGATTGAGACCAAAGGCCTCCTCGAAATGACACCCAAAGGCTTCGGGTTCCTACGCCTCCCGGATGCGAATTTCGAGCAGGCCAAGGAAGACATTTTCATCTCCCCGGAACTCATCCGCCGCCATTCCCTCCGCCACGGCCAATGGCTCCACGGCCAATACCAGACCAGCAACCGCGGCCCGCAGCTTGTCGAAATCCATTCCGTCAACGGCATGCCTCCCGAGGAAGCCGCCGTCCTCCCTCACTTCGACGAACTCAAGGCGATCAACCCCAACAAGCGCATCGCTTTCGAAACCACCCCCGACCGCTACACCACCCGCGTCGTCGATATCGTCGCACCCGTCGGCCGCGGCCAGCGCGGACTCATCGTCTCGCCCCCGCGCTCCGGAAAAACCACCCTGCTCCTCCACATGGCGGAGGCGATCCGCGAAAAATACGACGAGCAGATCCACCTGATGGTTTTGCTCGTCGATGAGCGCCCCGAGGAGGTCACCGAGTTCCGCCGCGCCCTCCCCGGGGCAGAGATTTACGCCTCCTCCAACGACGAGCAGGCGCGCAACCATTGCCGCATCGCCGAGCTCGCCATCGAGCGCGCGAAAAGACTCGTCGAGGCCGGCAAGGACGTCTTCATCCTGATGGATTCCATCACCCGCCTCGCCCGCGCCTACAACGCAAACATGGGCGGAGGCCGCGAAGGCCGCAACCGCGCCACCGGCTCCGGCGGCATCACCATCGGCGCCCTCGAAGTCCCGCGCCGCCTCTTCGCCGCGGCCCGCAACACCCGCGGCGGAGGCTCCCTCACCATCCTCGCTACCGCCCTCATCCAAACCAACTCCCGCGCCGACGAGGCCATTTTCATGGAGTTCAAGGGCACCGGCAACATGGAGCTCGTCCTCGACCGCAAGATCGCCGAAAACTACGTCTATCCCGCCGTGGACATCTTCAAATCCGGCACCCGCCGCGAGGAACTCCTCCTCCAGGAACACACCCTCCACAAAATCCACCTCATCCGCCGCGGCCTCTCCGGCCACCGCCCCTTCGAAGCCATGGAGCGCCTGCTTTACTTCGTTAAAAAGTTCCCCAACAACCCGCAGATGCTTATGGAGATCAAAGGCTAGGGAGTGCCGCGCTTCCAGCTGGCTTCCTGCCAACCGCGCAGCACAAACTTCATCCGTATTTAAAATTTAAAGTTTAAGGTTTTGAAACAGCACACTCTCTTCGTCGAAAAACTCCCCCCCTTTGCCTCCGAGTCCCGCCACCTCCTGCACGATCTCCGCGCCTCCCTCGCACTGCCCCGCATCGCTTCCCTGCGCGTAGTCAACCGCTACGACATCACCGGCATCGACGAAGCCGATTTCCAGATCGCCACGACCCGCATCCTCTCCGAGCCACAGGTCGATTCCATCGCCAACAACCTCTCCCTCGCGGAAAACGAACACGCCTTCGCTCACTCCTACCTCCCCGGCCAGTTCGACCAGCGCGCCGAATCCGCCGCCCAGTGCATCCAGATCCTCACTGGAAAGGACAAACCCGCCGTCACCTCTTCGCGCGTCATCATCCTCACCGGCGAGCTTTCATCCGCCGAGATCACGTCAATCAAATCCTACGTCATCAACCCCGTCGATTCCCACGAGATCAACGTGGGGGCGATCTTCGGTCGCCCAGTCGTCCCAGAACCCAAAGACATAGAAATCCTCCACGATTTCCTAACAGACACCCCGGATAAAATCCGCAAAGCCATGTCCCTCGCTATGGCCGAGGCCGACATCGCCTTCACCCAAAATTATTTCGGCACGGAGGAAAACCGCCCGCCCACCCTTACCGAGATCCGCATGTTGGACACCTACTGGTCCGACCACTGCCGCCACACCACTTTCCTCACCGCCATCGACGAGGTCACCTTCGATCCCGGCACCGAAGTCATAGGGGAAACCTACGATATCTATCGTAGCATCCGCGAGAAACTAGGACGCGACGACAAGCCCGTCACCCTGATGGACATCGCCCTCATCGGCATGCGCGAACTCAAAGCATTCGGAGAACTCAACAACCTCGAGGTCTCCGAAGAAATCAACGCCGCCTCCATCGTCGTCCCGGTCACCCGCACCGTTGACAACCCCAATCTCATCCACCATATTCTGTCTGATGAAAGCCTCTCAGCTCTCCCCGAAAACCTCGCCCGCCAAGCCCGCGAATTCCTCCAAGCCGCCAGTCACGCGAGCCATGGCGGTGGCGCAGGTCGAGGCCGCCCGCAAACAGATGGAACGGATCTCGTCTGGGCCGAAAATGCAGGGCAACTGATCCTCGCTTCCTTTTTCGCCAAACATGGCGATCCCATTTCCTCATACACCAGCGAGCATCAGGTATGGTTTGATGAAACCAGGATCCGCGCCCTCAAACGCACCTGGCCTGGCGTCTTCGGCCAAGTGCCCGTCCAAGCGGATGACTCCTCCGCGCTGGATCGCGAGAACGCCGAACTCCCCGCCTACCTCCTCAGGATGGCACTCCACATCGCATTGTTTGGAAGCGACCTCAAATTCGAGGGCGTTTCCATCTCCACCGAGCCGGGACTCGTTATCGGCCAAGCCTCCGGCCAACCCAGTGCCGTAATTTCCCAAGAATGGATTCAGGCCGCTGACCCTTCACTTCCTCTCCCCAGTCTCGCGCAAATCGCCGACTACATGCTCGAAAAGGGCTTCCACCCGGTTGCCAAATCCTTCTTCGGCTGGTCGCATCCCAATGGTATCGCCGTGATCGACGCGAAACCTGACAACTTCATTCTTTCGGAAAACGGCGTAGTTCCCATCGACCTTCAGATCGCCCCCGTGCCTGCCCGCATTACCGAGGAATGGCTCATCCAGTTCAAAAACGAGACCCACAACCACCCCACTGAGATCGAGCCCTTCGGCGGCGCGGCCACCTGCCTCGGCGGCTGTATCCGCGATCCCCTCTCCGGTCGCTCCTACGTCTATCAGGCGATGCGCTTCAGCGGCGCGGGCGACCCGCTCACACCCTTTTCCGAAACGCTCCCCGGCAAACTTCCCCAGAAAAAGATCTGCCAGGTCGCGGCCAAAGGCTACTCCTCCTACGGCAACCAGATCGGCCTCGCCACCGGCCAGGTCGCCGAGGTCTACCACCCCGGCTACGTCGCGAAACGCCTTGAAATCGGAGCCGTCGTCGCCGCCGCCCCACGCTCCAACGTTTTCCGCGGCTCGCCAGCCCCCGGCGATGTGATTCTCCTCATCGGCGGCCGCACCGGACGCGATGGGGTCGGCGGCGCGACCGGTTCCTCAAAAGAGCACACCGAAACCGCCCTCGAAAATTCCGCCGAAGTCCAGAAGGGCGACGCCCCCACCGAACGCAAGATCCAGCGCCTGTTCCGCAACCCGCAACTCACCCGCAAAATCAAGATCTGCAACGACTTCGGAGCCGGCGGCGTCTCCGTCGCCATCGGTGAAATCGCCCCCTCCCTCGTCATTAACCTCGATGCCGTCCCGAAAAAATACGACGGCCTCGACGGCACCGAACTCGCCATCTCCGAATCCCAGGAACGCATGGCCGTCTGCATCGACCGCTCGGAAATCGCCTACTTCATCGCCGAGGCCGACAAGGAAAACCTCGAATGCGTCCACGTCGCCGACGTCACCGACTCCGGCCGCCTCATCATGCATTGGCGCGGCAAGGAAATCGTCAACCTCAGCCGAGCCTTCCTCGACACCAACGGCGTCCAGCAAACCGCCAAAGTCCACGTCACGGACTGCCGACTTCAGTCCGCAACCTCTCCCACCGATCACCGATCACCGATCACCGATCACTTGGCCTCCCTCAACATCTGTTCCCAAAAAGGCCTCGGCGAAATGTTCGATTCCTCCGTCGGCGCCAACACCGTCCTCTGGCCCTTCGGCGGCAAACACCAACTCACCCCGCCCGACGCCATGGTCGCGAAATTGCCGGTGCTGGAAGGCGAAACCGATCACGCCACTTATATGGCATGGGGCTTCGATCCCCACCTTTCTGAAAATTCCCCCTTCCTCGGAGCCGCCTACGCCGTCACCGAATCCGTCTGCAAGGCCGTCGCCGCTGGAGCACGGCTCTCAGACATCCGCCTCACCCTTCAGGAATATTTCCCCAAACTCGGGCAAGACCCAAAACGTTGGGGACTTCCCTTCGCCGCCCTGCTCGGAGCCTTCCGCGCCCAGCACGAACTGCGCCTCGCCGCCATCGGCGGCAAGGACTCCATGTCCGGCTCTTTCAACGACCTCGACGTCCCGCCCACCCTCGTCTCCTTCGCTCTCGCCCCCGGCCTCGCCTCCCTCGCCCTTTCCCCCGAGTTCAAGCAACCCGGATCTACGGTATCCATCGTAGAAACCCCCATCCTCGAAAACGGCCTCCCCGATTTCGACGCCCTCAAACAAACCGCCGAAGCTCTCCACAACCTCAACAAGGCCGGAAAAATCCTCTCCCTCCACCACATCGGCAAAGCCGGCCTCGCCGCCGCCATCACGAAATGCTGCCTCGGCAACCACGTGGGAGCGATCTTCGGTCGCCCGGTCAACCTCTTCAACGAAGCCTATTTCCAATTCCTCATCGAACACAACGAAGCACTTCCCACTTACCTAAACTCCCGGGAAATCGGCACCACCACCGAAGCCGAAACCCTCACCCTCAACGGCGAAACCCACTCCCTAGCCGATCTCCAATCCGCCTGGCAATCCACCCTCGAGCCCGTCTACCCATCCCGGCCGGAGGCCGGATCGGAGATAGTAAATCGTGGATTGATGATTGTAGATACTCCGCTCCAGTCATCCACCATCCGCAATCCACAATCCACGATCTCAAAACCAAAGGTTTTGATCCCCGCCTTCCCCGGCACCAACTCCGAATACGACTCCGCCCGCGCCTTCCACCGCGTCGGCGCAACCACCCACATCGAGGTCTTCCGCAACCTCTCCGCGAGACACATCGCCGAATCCATCCACTCTCTCGCCCAAAAAATCAGCGAATCCCAGATCCTCTTCATCCCCGGCGGTTTCTCGGCCGGCGATGAACCCGACGGCTCCGCGAAATTCATCGCCACCATTCTCCGCAACCCGCGCGTGAGCGACGCCATTTCCGACCTCCTCGAAAACCGCGACGGCCTCGTCCTCGGCATCTGCAACGGCTTCCAAGCGCTCGTCAAAACCGGCCTTGTGCCCTACGGGCAGATCGTGGATAGCGGATCGAAGATCGAAGATTCCCATCTACAATCGACGATCCACGATCCGTCGGTACAGCCGACATTAATCCACAACGACATTTCCCGCCACATCTCCCAATACGTCCAAACCCGGATTGTATCGAACTCTTCCCCGTGGCTCGCGAACATGGCCGTCGGTGAAATCCACACCGTTCCCGTCTCCCACGGCGAGGGCAAGTTTTTCGCCACGCCGGAAACTCTCGCCGCCCTCGCCACCAACG
Source organism: Prosthecobacter debontii (assembly GCA_945869855.1). GTDB lineage: Bacteria > Verrucomicrobiota > Verrucomicrobiia > Verrucomicrobiales > Akkermansiaceae > Luteolibacter. The sequence continues at coordinate 21,379 of CAMBQC010000011.1, read as the reverse complement.
GCCAGATCGCCACCCAATACTGCGATCCCTCCGGCACCCCCACCATGGAGCACCCCTTCAACCCCAACGGCTCCCTCGCCGCCATCGAAGGCATCACCTCACCCTGCGGCCGCGTCTTCGGGAAAATGGCACACTCCGAGCGTTTCTCCGAAAACGTCGCGAAAAACATCCCCGGAAACAAAGCCCAGCCCATCTTTTCCGCAGGAGTCCTATATTTCTCCTGATTTGCATAATTTTGGTTCTTCGTGGAATTTTATGGAGCAAGGGAGAGCTGCCGCAGAAGAAGAGGATTCTGTAAAAAGCCATTTTTTCTTGCACGAGCAGTGGAGCTCGAATCGAGTTATCACTTGCTATTTTTTCACCACTGCCATTCAAACCATTACTCAAATTGTCGACTGGGGTAATAACAAATGCACAAATTCCTATATTTTGTAAAAGTTGTAGCGGATTGGGTGCATCACGAAAATACTCCTGGCAAGACTTGCATCGAGAAAGCCCTGCTTCCCCTCTTACGCAAGCATCCCGCTCTCCACGAGTTCCTCTGGTTCGGACTTAAACAGGCTTGGGCCTGCGTTTTCGGAGCGCTCCTTCTCGCGGGTATCCTTGTCACTCGGCTGTGGTATCCCCAGATCCCGCTCGCACGCTACGACTTCCTTGTCTTCTACGCGGTGGGCATTCAGCTCGCTCTCATTCTCCTGAAATTCGAATCCTGGCGGGAACTCTGCGTAATTTTCCTTTTCCACCTCATTGCCACCGCCATGGAGCTTTTCAAGACTTCCGATGCGATCGGCTCGTGGTCGTATCCGGAAAACTCCTTCCTCCGCATCGCCAACGTCCCGCTCTTCACCGGCTTCATGTATTCCGCCGTCGGCTCTTACATGGCTCGCGCGTGGCGGGGGTTCCATTTCTCGTTCACCGGCTTCCCGCCGCTGTGGCTCGCGGCAGTGATCGCGGTTTTCGCCTACGCGAATTTTTTCACCCATCACTACCTCCCCGACATCCGCTGGCCGCTCATCATGGTGGGAGCCATTGTGTTTCGAAAAACTCGGATTCATTACACCCCGAAGAACCGCACGCTGAAGATGCCGCTACTGATCGGTTTCTGCCTAGTCGCGTTTTTCATCTACCTCGCCGAGAACCTCGGCACCGCCGCCCGCGCGTGGCAATACCCCGGCCAGGAAAATGGCTGGAAGCCCGTCCATTTCTCGAAGTTCACCGCATGGTATCTCCTCATGCAGCTTTCCTTCATTCTCATCTACGCCCTCCGCCGCCTTGAGGCGAAACTCGGTGTGCAGGGACCGGAGAAGATCATTCCCGGGAAAGCGGTATGAGTCGCCTTAGCCGTAAACATCCCTGCGGTGCCCGACCGCAACCACGAGAACCAGAAGCTCCCCGTCCCGGATCTGGCAAAGAACGCGGTAATCGCCAACCCGGTAGCGCCAAAGCCCCGCGAGATCCGCTTTCAATCCTTTTCCGAAACGGCGTGGATCACTCTCCCCGGCAATCCGATCATCGAGGTAGGCGATGATGTCACGCTTCGCGTTCTTGCCGAGCTTGCGGAGTTCCTTCAATGCCCGGTCGTCGAACCTATAGACCCAGTTCACGCTTCACCTCCTCGGCGGAGTGGGTTTTGCCCGGCCTCTCCAATCGTTGCCTGGCCAGATAGATGTCCTCAAGATCCTCAAGATGTTCGAGGATCGCCTCGCGAGCATAGAAGGTTTTGGTGCGCCCGGTCTTCTTCGCGAGAACATTCAGGCGCTTTTCGATTTCTGGGTCGAGACGGATGGCGAGCATGAAGAGAGTTTATCTTGCTATACGTGTATCGCAAGAACCATCTCAACCAACGATCCGCACCTCATCCGCCTGCACAAGGCTTTCCGTGACCCCATCGATCTCCACCAACAGCTCCCCCGCCGTGCCTATGCCCTTCACGACACCTTCGCGGCGCTTGTCGGCGGAGAGGAAAGAGACGCGGTGACCCGTCAACGCGCAGCGCTCGCGGATCGATTTCAACATCCCCTCGAAACCCACACCGATCTCCCCGGCGCGGCGGGAAAGCCGGTTGATAACCCCGTGCAGCACCTCCGCACGATCCATCTCCACCCCGAGTTCTTCCCGCAGAGATGTCGCCGCGAGTTCTTCGGGAAAGCCCGTGGAGTTCACATTGATCCCGATCCCGATGATCACGAAATCCGCCCCCGCTTCCACGAGGATGCCCGCGATTTTTTTTCCAGAAACGCGCACATCGTTCGGCCACTTGATCTCCGCTGAGGGGACACGAGCCTCCAACGCCTCAGCGACCGCAAGTCCCGCTGCCAACGAAAGCCGATGCCACAGCGCCTTCGATTCGGCCGGACGCAGCAGGACGGAAAACGCCAGGTTCTCCCCCTTCGGTGAAAGCCAAGCCGCCCCGCGCCGACCGCGCCCCGCCGTCTGCTCTTCCGCAATCAGTATCAAACCCTCCGTCGTTCCCTTTTCCGCGAGGTCGCGGAGTTCGTCGTTCGTCGAGGAAACTTTCTCCCGCCAGAGGAGCCTGAAGGGATTGGGCAAAAAGACCGCTACATGATCAAATTCGCTCATACCAACTCCACGAAATCCAATCCGATGTCCAGCGCCGGAGCCGAATGGGTCAGCGCGCCAACTGAAATAAAATCCACCCCCGTCTCCGCGATTGCCGCGACCGTTTCCAAATTCACCCCGCCGCTAGCCTCGAACTTAACGCGATGCCGAACATCGCGCATCGCCACCGCCTCGCGGAGTTCCGCCAGGTTCATGTTATCCAGCAGGATGTAATCCACCCCTTCAAGTTTAAGGAATACTTCCACCTGCTCCAGCTTGTCCGCTTCAAGCTCGACCTCCACTTGCGGTTTCTCCTCATTGAGCTTGCGGATTGCCTCTTGTAACGCCCCGATTCCACGCTCGGTAACGAGATGATTGTCCTTCACCATTGCACGGTCGTAGAGCCCCATGCGATGGTTCATACCGCCTCCGTCTAACACCGCCTTTTTCTCAAGGGCGCGGTAGCCGGGTGTCGTTTTGCGGGTATCGAGAATCTTCGCGTTCGTGTGTTTTACGAGAGAAACGTATCGCGATGTCAGCGTTGCTACGCCGGAGAGGCGCTGCAGGAAATTCAGCGCTGTCCGCTCCGCCGTGAGTATGGACCGGGCCTTGCCCTCCACTTGCATCAGCGTCGTTCCTGATGGGACATTGCTCGCATCCTCCACGAGCACCTGAACAACTAATGATGGATCCACCTCAAGGAAAACCGCTGCCGCCAGCTCCATGCCCGATATCACGCCCTCTTTCCGCACTGTAACGAACGCCCGCGCAAGCCGGTCATCCAGCGCGAAGTATTGCGAGGTTACATCGCCTGTCCCGATGTCCTCCTCCAACGCCATCCTAATCAACTCGTGCGACATGTAGGCAGTTGATACGCTGCCTCCGCTCGGATGAAAAGTGTCGAGTTGTCCATGCAATCAACCCCACAAAACGTGAACCTAAAACCCTGGAGGTTTGTGACCTGCATGGAGTCGTTAAGAAGGTCGTTGCTCCTCCTCCTCGGTGGGAGCCTTCGGAAGTTTGTCCACCTCTTCGAGCAGGTTCACGATCTCGACGCCACGGACGGCGGAGGCATCATGTTTGAAACGCAGCACCGGAGTGGATTTGAGGACAACGCGTTTCATTACCTCTTTCTGGATCGCTCCGTGTGCCTTATTCAGCTTATCGATGATCGGCTCGGCTGATCCGCCGATGACGCCAATCCACACCCTGCCTTCTTTCAAATCCTGCGTCACCTCGACAGCGCTGACCGTGACAAGTTTCCCGTCCCATTCATAATCATGCTGGATCACCGTGGAAATTTCACGGCGAAGCAATTCGTTCACTCTGTCGATGCGGCGGGACATGGTAAAAGACTCAAGACTTGGAGACACATGACACAAGAAAAGAGATGGAAATGCGCGTAAGCAAAAGTCTTGTGTCTTGTGTCTTTCGTCTATCAGAGGGTTTGCGCGACCTTATCGAGCTTGTAGCACTCGATGATGTCGCCTTCCTGGTATTCGTTAAACTCGCCGAGGCGGATGCCGCATTCGAAATTGGTGCGGACTTCCTCGACCTCCTCGTGGAAGCGGCGGAGGGTGGACATCTTACCATCGAACACCGGGATCCCACCGCGGATGACGCGGGCGTGCGCCTTGCGGTGCACCTTGCCGTCGGTGATGAAGCAACCGGCGGCCTTGCCCTTGTTGACCTTGAAAACCTGGCGGCACTCGGCGTGGCCGATGACCGTCTCGCGGGTGAGCGGTTCCAGCAGGCCGAGCATCGCCTCGCGCACCTGATCGATAAGTTCGTAAACGATCGAGTAGAGCTTGATCTCGACCCCAGCGGACTTGGCGGCTTTCACGGCCTTGGCTTCCACCTTGACGTTGAAGCCCATGATTATCGCGTCCGAGGAGTCGGCGTAGGCGATATCGGACTCGGTGACTGGTCCGGCAGCGGCGGTGATAAACTGGCAGTCCACCTTCGCGGACTCGATGGCGAGGATCGCCTTCTTGATCGCCTCCACAGAACCCTGCACATCGCACTTGAGGATGATCTTGAGCTGGTTCTTGCCGCCGCCGTCGTTGACCATGGAGAACAGGTCTTCCATTCGGTTGCGGTGCTGAGGTTTGAGACGTTTGAGGCGGAGTTCTTCCTGACGATCGGCGGCAAGGGCTTTTGCCTCGCGCTCGGTCTTCATCTCGGTGAGGTGGTCGCCGACATTGGGAAGCTCCTCAAAACCGATCACTTCGACGGGCATACCGGGAAGCGCGGACTTCACTTGTTCCCCGAGGTCGTTGATCAGGGAGCGGACTTTCCCGGCGAAAGGGCCGCAGATGAAAGGGGTGCCGATTTTTAGGGTGCCGGATTCCACGATGACCGTGGCGGTAGTGCCGCGACCGGGAACAACCCTAGCCTCAATGACCCCTGCGCGGGCTGTGGCCTTGGGGTTGGCGCGGAGTTCAAGGACTTCCGCTTGGAGGACAATGAGTTCGAGGAGATCATCCATACCCTCGCCTTTAAGCGCGGAAATGGTGGCGAATTCCGTATCGCCACCGTAATCCGTGGTCTGGAGACCTGTCTCCGCGAGCTGGCTTTTCACCCTCTCGATGTTCGCCGAGGGAAGATCGCACTTATTGATAGCAACAATGATTGTTTTACCGGCTTTCTGGGCATGCTTGATGGCCTCGGTTGTCTGCGGCATGATACCGTCGTTTGCGGCGACGACGATGATCGCAATGTCAGTGATGTTCGCACCGCGCTCACGCATATCAGAGAAAATGGCGTGACCCGGGGTGTCGAGGAAAGTGATGAGCTGGTCGTTGTGGTTCACCTGATAAGCACCGATGTGCTGGGTGATTCCGCCGGCCTCACCGCTTACAACCTTGCTCTTGCGGTAGTAGTCGAGGATCGATGTCTTACCGTGGTCGACATGCCCCATGATCGTGACGATGGGGGGGCGGACTTTCAGGAGATCCTCGGGCTCGGACTGCGGTGCTTCCGGCTCGACGATGACCTCCTCGACCTTGTGGAAACCCTTGTCCTTGTCACGCTTCTCGCGCTCGAAAGTGAATCCGTGTATCTCGCAAACCTTGGCCGCGATATCGGGTTCCAGCGGCTGATTGGGTGCGGGGAAAACGCCGAGTTTGATCAGATCGGCCATCACGTTGAACGGCTTGAGACCGAGGCGCGCAGCGAGATCCGGGACGAGAATGGGCGGCTTGATGACGATCAGCTTGGGATCGCCGGATTCGCTTTCTGTGGGAGTGGAAACCACTGGAGCGGGAGCCGCAATGGGGGCGATGTCCGTGCCTTTTACAAAGACAGGATCCTCACCGGTGTGATCAATGATCCTAGAAATACCGCCTACACCTTTCTTCGCTGGGCTTGCCTGCTTGCGCGCCTTGGGTTTCCCCTCCTCCGAGAACAGGTCGAGCGCGTTGGCCTTCGCTTTATCTAACTTGCTGGGCGTGACAACGACTTCCGCGACGATTTTCTGACGCTGCCTCCGTGACGGCTTCTTCGTATCATCCAGTAGATCGAGGACTTTCTTGGGCTCTTCCGAGGAATTGTCGCTTTTCTTGGGCATCCGGCTTTCTGAGGTATTGATGGCGGGTGGTGTGCTGGGTGATGTTCGCAAAAGATGGTCTAGGCCGAGGTGATATCACCTGCGACGATGGAGTTGGCGCGGGCGAGGATGGAGTTTGCCTCTTCTTCGGTGATTTCGAGAGCACCTGCCAAGAAATCGGAAGGCATGTCGATGATCATCTCCGCGCTAACCCCGCCAATCAGCGTGAGTTTCTCCGCCATCTCGTCGAAGATGCCGAGCTGCTCGCCGAGCGAGTGAGCCACGCCGCCGATCTTGTCGCGGAACTGCTCTTCCTTCGTCTCGTCGCGGCGCACCTGCACGTCCCATCCCATGAGGCGGGAGGAAAGGCGGGCGTTCTGACCCTTGCGGCCGATGGCCTTACTGAGATCCTCCTCGCTGACCGTTACGTTGACGATCTTGTCCTCCTTGTTCACGGAAATGGTGATCAGTTCGGCGGGCTTCAGGGCCTCGCGGACAAGCTCCGCCGGATCCTCACTCCAGCGGATGATATCGACCTTCTCGTTGTTGAGCTCGCGGACGATGTTCTTCACGCGCGCCCCGCGCATACCGACACATGCACCGACGGGATCGACCTTCGGGTCGTTGCTCCAGACGGCGACTTTCGTGCGGAAACCAGATTCGCGGGCGATGGCGCGAATCTCGACGGTGTGGTCGGAAATCTCGTTGACCTCGGCCTCGAAAAGGCGGCGGACGAAATTTGGGTGGCTGCGCGAAAGGATGATCTCCGGGCCGCGGCCTTCGTTCTCGACCGCCAGCACGTAGCAGCGGATGCGGTCGCCGATGTTGTAATCCTCGCCTTGGACGCGCTCTTTGTTCGGCATGATGCCCTCGAACTTACCGAGGTCGATCATCACGTCGTTGCGCTCGAAGCGACGGACGGTTCCGGAAACGATGTCCCCCGCCCTGTCCTTGAACTCCTCATAAATCATCTCCTTCTCCGCCTGGCGCAGGCGCTGCATCATCGTCTGCTTCGCGGTCTGGACGGCGATGCGCCCGAAATCCTTCGGCGTGACGTTGAACTCCAGCTTGCCGTCAAGTTCGGCGGCCGGATCCTTCTTCAGGGCAATGGCGAGAGGAACCTCGTTGAACTTGTCCTGGTGGTCGTCGTCCGCCACCACGGTCAGCGATGCGAAAATCTTGGTGGTACCCTTTTTCGTGTCCACCTCGGCGCGCAGGATCTCGATGGCATCCGCGCCGGGAACCATTTTTCGGTAGGCGGAAACAAAGGAAAACTCAAGGGCGGCGACGATCTTTTCGCGATCGATCCCTTTCTCTTTTTCGTAGTATTCGATGAGTGCGACGATGTCGTTGGTCATGGTGGCGGGCAGTGTTCGGGGAATTCGTTCTGGGCGTTTGTAGCGGTCTTTTTACGAGACTTCCAAAGACGCAAAAGAGTGGGTTTTTGACCCACTCTCCGTTTCACAGAGCTTGTTCGTTGACAGTCTTCTAGGTGTGAAAGAAGAGGCTTGCAAGCCGAAAGTCACGTGAGAAATCCCATTCCGCACCGCTCGGAGGAGAGCCGTAATATGACGGCGGTGTCAATTCTTGGGATGGAGAAGATAGCCGGCGACCCAGCCTTGCCCGCCGCTCTCGTTCTGGCACCAATGCCAGCCGTGGATTTGCCTCAGGGAAGTGAGCGCATCGCCGCGCCGCAACTTAAGTATGGTCGGATCGAAATCCTCCAGCGCGGCCCAGCGGTCTTCGCCGAGGGGTTCGAGGATATCGGCGGGGACGTAGCCGTTGCGGCCGCTGGAATCACTCACCCAGATCCAGCCGGGCCATGCCTTATCGGCGGGACCGCTGGTCACCTCCTGCCCGGCGGCCAGGTGCAGGGCATGGGTGTCGCGCTCCTCATAATCGGCGTTCGCGGTGAAATGGGCCATTTCGGTTTCCATGATAAAAAATCACTCAGCTCCCACCGTGGCGACATCAGGCTGCGGCTCGCCGTCGGGGCGGGAGCTTTCGAAAACGAGTTCCTCGCTGCCTTCCATGCGGACGACCTGGACAATATCCCCTGTTTTTACCGTGCCGCGCAGCAAGGCCTCGGCGAGCGGATCCTCCAAGAAACGCTCCACCGCACGGCGCATCGGGCGCGCGCCGTAGGCGGGATCGAAGCCTTTCTCGGCTAGTAGATCGCGGGCTTCCGGGGAGAGGGTCATCACGATCTCCTTCTCCTTAAGGCGCTTGACGAGCTTGGAAACCTCCAGATCCACAATCTGGTTGAGATCCACCTTCTCCAGCATGTGGAAGACCACGAGATCATCGAGGCGGTTGAGGAATTCCGGTTTGAAATAGCGTTTCGATTCCTCGAGGATCTTCTCCTTCATGCCCTCGAAATCGGATTCATCCGCATTCATCGCGCCGAAGCCGAGCGAGGTCTGGCGCTTGATCGTCGAGGCACCGACATTCGAAGTCATGATGATAATCGTATTGCGGAAATCGATCTTCCGGCCCAGCGAGTCGGTGACAGTGCCGTCCTCGAGAATCTGCAGGAGCAGGTTCATCACGTCCGGATGGGCTTTCTCGACCTCGTCGAAAAGCACGACCGAATACGGCCTGCGGCGGACGGCCTCGGAAAGCTGGCCGCCTTCCTCATAGCCGACATAACCCGGAGGCGAGCCGATCAGGCGGCTGGCGGTGAATTTCTCCATGTATTCCGACATGTCGATCTGAATGAGTGCCTCCGCGTCGCCGAACATGAACTCCGCGAGGTTGCGGGCGAGATAGGTTTTCCCGACACCCGTGGGGCCGAGGAAAAGGAACGACCCGATGGGGCGCTTTGGATCCTTGAGGTCGGCGCGGGAGCGGCGGAGCGCCTTGGAAATGGCGATGACCGCTTCGTTCTGACCGATCACGCGGCCTTTGAGCTCGTCCTCCATTTTCAGGAGCTTTTCGGTCTCCTTCTGTTCCATGCGCTGCAGCGGCACGCCCGTCCATTTCGAGACGACCGACATGATGTCCTGGTCGTCCACGATGACGACCATCTCCTCGGAGGAGGCGCGCCATGCTTTGAGCGTTTCCTCGAGGTGCTTCTTGGCCTGCTTTTCGTCGTCGCGGAGGGCTGCGGCTTTTTCGAAATCTTGGGCGGAAATCGCGGCGACCTTCTCGCGGAGAATCTCCTCGATTTTCAGCTCCGCTTCCTTGATGCTGGGCGGGCGGGTCATCGTGCCGATGCGCGCGCGCGCGCCGGCCTCGTCAAGGACGTCGATCGCCTTGTCGGGCAGATAACGGGCGGTTAGGTAGCGGGAGGTGAGTTTCACAGAAGCCTCGATGGCGGCTGGGGTGTATCGCGCCTTGTGATGCGTCTCGTATTTGTCGCGCAAACCCTGGAGGATAAGGATCGCGTCCTCGACGGACGGCTCGTTTACCTTGACCTGTTGGAAACGGCGCTCGAGGGCGGAGTCCTTCTCGATGTATTTGCGGAATTCGTTGAGCGTGGTTGCGCCGACGCATTGCAGCTCGGAACGGCTAAGGGCGGGCTTGATGATATTGGAAGCGTCCATCGCGCCTTCCGCAGAACCCGCGCCGACGATCGTGTGCAGCTCGTCGATGAAAAGGATCACGTTCTTCACCTTGCGGATCTCGTCCATGACCGCCTTGATGCGCTCCTCGAACTGGCCGCGGTATTTCGTGCCCGCCACCATCAGCGCGAGGTCGAGGGTGATCACGCGCTTATCGCGCAAAAGCTCCGGGACGTTGCCGGTGACGATTTCCTGCGCCAAGCCTTCGACGATGGCGGTTTTGCCAACTCCGGCCTCACCGATCAGGACGGGATTATTTTTCGTGCGGCGGCAAAGGATCTGGATCACGCGCTCGATCTCGCTCTCGCGGCCGATGACGGGATCGAGGCCGCCTTCCTTGGCGAGTTTCGTGAGATCACGTCCGAACGCTTTCAGCGCCGGGGTCTTGGTTTTACCTTCCCCTTCGCTGTTGTCGGCATTGGATGGGCTTTCGTCCTCGAAGCCCGCCATATCGTCGTCATCATCTTCGTCATCGTCATCTTCCATGTCAGCGGGGGAGAAATTCGGATCAATCTCGGCGAGAACCTCGTTTCGGGTGCGCTGGATATCGACGTCAAGGCGCTTGAGCACGCGGGCAGCGACCCCCTCGCCCTCGCGCAGCAGGCCGAGCAGCAGGTGTTCGGTGCCGACGTAGGAATGGTTGAGTGCCTTCGCCTCTTTGTTGGCGAGCGCGAGGACTTTCTTCACTCGCGGCGTATAGGGGATGTTTCCTACAGTCTTCTGGGGCGGGCCTGAGCCGACCTCTTTCTCGACTTCCTGGCGCACGGTCTCCAGCTCTAACCCCATGCGCTCGAGCACGCTCACGGCGACGCCTTGGCCGAGCTTGATCAGGCCAAGCAGTAAATGTTCGGTGCCGACATAGGCGTGGTTAAAACGGTCGGCCTCCTTACGGGCTAGTGCCAGCACCTGTTGTGCTCGGGGTGTAAAATTGTTCATTCGTTTTCAGGGTTGCCGCCTTCGGGGAAGCGGTCTGTTGGTTCGTTGTTGGGGATACGTTTAACAGGCGTATCGAGTGATTGCAAACGGGAGCGCATGATTTCCGCGCGGATCGAATCGCGGTGATCGGGCGAGAGTTTCATGCCTGCGTGAAGTTGCAAGTGCGCCTGCTGGATGTCCATCAGAAGTGTGTCGCATAGATTCAACGTGTCGGCGGGGAAAAAACCGAGATTTCCGCCGAGACGGAGCAGCGAGAGGTGATTCAGCGCCTCCTTGGAATCGATGAGATGCGCGTGCCGCAGCACTCCATAGGCGCGCCCGATCTTGTCGGCGACCATGTGCGGATCGTCCTCCATGAGTTTCTCGCGGGCATTCTGCTCGTGGCCGGCGACCTGTGCGATGACCCGCTCCAGCCTCGTGATGATCGTTTCCTCGCTCTCGCCGAGCGTGGATTGATTCGACATCTGGTAAAGGTTTCCGAGCGATTCCGTGCCCTCACCGTAGAGCCCGCGCACCGCCAAGCCGATCTTGGCGACCGCCTGCAGCACCGGGCCGATCTGGTCGCTGAGGACGAGGCCGGGAAGGTGCAGCATCGCGGAAGCACGGAGGCCGGTGCCAAGATTTGTCGGACAGGTGGTAAGATAGCCGAGGGTCGGGTCGAAGGCGTATTCGAGTTTTTTTTCCAGCTCGCTGTCGAGGGCGGAGAGCGAGTTGAAAGCCTCGGTGAGGCGCAGGCCGGGGCGGATGGCCTGCATGCGGAGGTGATCCTCCTCGTTGATCATGATAGAGAAACTCTGCCGCCGCTCGATCACCGCCGCCGAGCCCTCACCGCGCGCCGCGTGTTCGCGGGAAATGAGATGGCGTTCGACCAGCACCTGTTTCTGCACGGGCGTGAGATCTCCCAGCTCGCGGGAAAAGGCGTCCTTCATCGCGGAAAGCTCCTCCACGGCGGGACGCAATACTGCCAATGTCTCGGCGCGTTCGTCACGCTTCGCCCAGCCAGGAAAGGAATGCCCGCGCAGATTTCTCGCCAAGCGGATGCGCGAGGTGAGGACAGCACCGCTCTCCGTCTGCCCACCTGTCATCCAGTCCGCCGGGTGGCGTATCAATGTTGAGAAACGCATCATTTGCTCACCTCGTCAAGGGTTCGGATTTCATCGCGCAATCCCGCCGCAATCTCGTAGCTCTCGGAAGCGATGGCCTGCTCCAGCTTCGTCCGCAGCTCCTCCAAACGCTGGTGGCGCGTATGGCTTTCCATCAGCCCTTCAGGCACCTTGCCGATGTGGCTGGATCCCTTGTGCATGCCGCGCAGCATCGGCGCGACCTCGTCCGCGAAAACATGATAGCAGTTCCCGCAGCCGAACCTCCGCACCTTGCGTAGATCATCGATGGTGAAACCGCACTCCGGGCAAACCTTCGCCCCGCCCGCCGACCTTTCCTTGCGCTGTGTCGGAGCGCCGGGCACCGCTTTCTCGAATTTCCCGAGCAGCATGTCCGCCAGCGCGAACCCGGTGGGATCCGTCACGCCGCGCTCCTGCGCGCAACTGTCACAGAGGCAGACCTTTTTCATCTGCCCCTCCGCGAGCTGCGTGAGGAACACGGTTGCCTTGCTGTCGCAGTAGTCGCACTTCATTTCATCAATAAGCTAACACATCATGCAAACGGCGTGCCGGTATTCTTCGCGAGTTCGTGGAATTCCGCGAGGAAACGCTTCGTGAGTTCGCCGGGTTTCCCATCGCCGATCACCCGCCTGTCGAGCGACACCACGGGGATCACCTCCGCGGCCGTGCCGGTGAGGAAACACTCGTCCGCGATGAAAATATCATACCTTGTGAGTGAGCGCTCGATCACCCGGATGCCGAGCTTTTCCGCGATCTCAAACATCACCGCCCGCGTGATCCCGTCCAGCGCGCCATCGGAAATCAGCGGCGTGAGTAACTCGCCGTTTTTGAAAAGGAACAGGTTGTCGCCGGTGCATTCCGCCACATAGCCCTGCTCGTTGAGCATCACCGCCTCCAGCGCGCCGCCCTGGATGGCCTCGACCTTGGCCATGATGTTGTTGAGATAGTTCAGGCTCTTCACCTGCGGCATCAGCGCGCCGGGTGCAGGGCGGCGCGTCGCGCAGGTGATGATCGCGAGGCCGTTTTTGTAATGCTCCTCGGGATACAGCTTGATCGTCGAGGCGATGATAAACATCGAGGGCTTCGGGCAAAGGTAGGGGTTCAGACCCAGCTCTCCCGCTCCGCGCGTCACCACCAGCCGGATGTAACCGTCGCGCAGACCGTTGGCCGCCACCGTCTCGCAGGTAAACTTGCAAACCTCTTCCTGTGTCCACGGCATATTCAGCAGGATCGCTTTCGCCGAATCGAACAAACGATGGATATGCTCCTCCAATCGGAACACCCTCCCATTATAGAAACGGATCCCCTCGAAGATCCCGTCGCCATACAACAACCCGTGGTCGAAAACCGAAATTTTCGCCGCGCTTTCATCCACCAACTCTCCGTCTAACCAGATTTTCATGCTTTCTCGACCCGAATCCTAAGCGACCCGGACACCGTGGCAAGCGGCGGATGAGAAAAATAACTGCGGCGGTTTTTTGAAGGATCGAGTTCATCATCCCTAGCCCCAGATTTTGCGTCGGCTGTTGCCTAGGGCTACATGCTGGAGGCAAAGGGCTGGCAATCTCCCCTACCCCCGGTCGCTCCATCACATGCGGATAGAGTCGATTCCTGACCATCTGGCAGCAGAGTGCAACCTCTCCTTGCTTCTCAGAGCTTCGTCCAGGCTGCGTTGTTTCCGGAGGATTTCACGGCGGCTTCGATGAAGGCCATGCCGTCCACGCCGTCCTGCACGTTGGGATAATCGTAAGCTTCGTTGCCTCTGAATTTCCCTTCGATGGAATCGGAAATGGCCTCACTGGCGGCGAGGTAGATGTTCGCGAAAGCCTCGATGAATGCCTCGGGGTGGCCGAAGGGAAGGCGGGTGTATTTCGCGGCAGCGGCGCCGTTGTAGCTATTGCCGCGGCGCCAGGTCTCACGGGGCTTGTCGGCGAATTTCACGATGAGTTCGTTGGGATGCTCCTGGTGCCACTCTAGGGAGGCCTTGGTGCCGTAGATCCGGATATTGAGATTGTTCTCGTCGCCGGTGGAGATCTGGGAGGCGTAGAGCACGCCGCGTGCACCGCCCTTGTAGCGGCAGAGCATGGAGCCGTCATCGTCAAGCTGTCGACCGGGGATAAAAGTGTTCAGGTCGGCGGCGATTTCCTCCAGCTTCAGCCCGGTGATGTATTGAGCGAGATTTTCCGCGTGGGAGCCGATGTCGCCCATGCAGTTGGAAACGCCGGAAATGGAGGGATCCATACGCCAGTTCGAGATCGCGCCGCCGGAAGATGCCGCTTCATCGTAGGCACCGATCGCGTAGCCCTGAGGGTATTCGGCGACGATTTTTAGGATCTTGCCGAGCTTGCCTTCGGCGACCATCGCCTTCGCTTCCTTTACCATCGGGTAGCCGGTGTAGTTGTGTGTGAGCGCGAAAACCAATCCGCTCTTTTCGACGATATCCTTGATCTCCTCGCCCTGCGCCTTCGAGAAAGCCAGCGGCTTCTCGCAGATCACATGGATGCCGCTTTCCACGAATTTCTTCGCCACCTTGTAATGGAGGTCGTTGCGGGCGACGATGCTCACGAAGTCAATGCGCTCGCCGAGAGGCAGCGCCGATTCCTTTTCCGCCATCTCCTCGAAGGTCGCGTAAACGCGATCCGGGGAGAGGAAAAAGTCCTCGCCGGAGAGCCGAGATTTTTCCGGATCCGACGAGAAACAACCGGCTACCAGCTCGATCTTACCGTCGAGGTTCGCCGCCATCCGGTGCACGGAGCCGATGAATGCCCCGCGCCCGCCACCTACCATACCCATTTTGAGTTTTCTGTTCATATTTTAATTTTGTAAGATCGATGATGATTCATTTCGCTCATTTGAAACGAGTGCCACACAAGTCTTGCCATCCGAAATCACTCCTGCAATCCGAAAGCGGTTCGAGTAGCACTCACCGTCATCTACCATGACACCGTCGGCAGCTTCGCGCGGAAATGCCTTTTGGAAAACGCGATCTTGGCGGGCAGATCGGCATTCGGGTGGCGGCGGTGCTCCTCAACCACGGGCTCCAGCCTTTTCATGAGCCCGATGCCATTGGCCATCTGGATGGCGAGGCCGGGGCGGGCATTCACCTCAATCATCAGCGGACCCTTCGTTTCGTCGATCATGATGTCCACGCCGAGGTAGCCGAGGCCGGTCATTTCCTGGCAGGTGACGGACATCCGGAGGATCGTGTCCCACTCAGGGATCTGCACGCCGATGAGATTGATGCCGAGATCCGGGTGCCTGTTGACTTGCTTGCCATGGTGGATCGCGCGGACGGTGATGCCTGTGGCGATATCGATGCCAATACCGATCGCACCCTGGTGAAGGTTCGATCGACCATCGGACTCCTTGGTGGAGGCGCGCAGCATGGCCATGACGGGATAGCCGTGGAGCATGACCACGCGGATGTCCGGCGCACCTTGGAAACTCAGCGCCGTAAGCAGCGCAGCGGGGAGGACGCGGTATTCGATCAGTGCGTAGTCGCGTTTCCCGCCGAGGCTGAAAAGACCCGCGAGGATATTGGTGACGTGGTTCCGCAGATCGCCTGGAGTGAGTTCCGTGCCGCTTGGCTTCACAAAATTCGCCCCGTTCTTACCGTCGATCACCAGCACGCCTTTTCCACCTGATCCGCGCGTCGGCTTGATCACAAATGACTCGTTGCCACCCAAAAACTTCTCGACCCTGTTTGCATCGTGGGGATTGCGCACCACGCCGTAGGTCTCAGCGACGTTCATGCCGTGCTCCTCGGCGAGGGCTTTTGTGCGAAGCTTGTTGTCCACCAGCTCATAGAGGCGGCGCGGGTTGTTAGGCAGCAGGAAACGCGCGTTGCGCATGTTGATGCCGACCACGCCCAGCTCATGCAGCTCGCCGGGCGTGCGGAACCAGCGGTGCCACCAGCGGTGCTCGGAGGCCACCGTTTTCTCATCGGCGATGACGGGTGCCTCAGGCATTGGAGAAGGATTTGAAACGGATCAGCTCGGAGAGCCGGTAGCCCGTGTAACGGCCGATGAGAAGGATGCCAGCCAGCAGGATCAGCAGCATCTCGGGGAAATAGAACGCCCAATACTGAATCTGCGAGATCTTCATGAAATGATAGGCGCACACCGCCACGAATACCGATCCCGCCACCTGGGTGATCGCGTTGCGTTTCCCCTCCTCCTCCCAGATCAGCGACATCCGCTCCAAAGTCCACGCGATGATGATCATCGGGAAAAGGGTGATCTTGATGCCCGCATCGATTCCGAGCTGATAGCTCACCACGCTCATCAGCATCATCAGTAAAGTAACGATAACCACACAGGCCGCCACGCGCGGAACAACGAGCAGATTCATTCGAGAAAGCAGGAAACGGAACCATAAGCCTGCTCCAACTAGGATGGAGAACATAATGATGCCGGTAAGCGGTTTGATCTCAAGCAGCGCGAGCGCCAGTAGCACCGGCATGAAAGTGCCGAGGGTGGAGATACCGACGATATTTCGCAGCAGCACCACGACAAACGCCCCGAGCGGAATCAGCACGATGTAGCGGAAAACCGCCCGCTCCGAGACGGGCAGCGCGAGGATCGTTGAGACCAGCAACGGCGAATCTCGCAGATCCGTGAGAGTGGCGAGCGGGATGCGGTCTTTTACGACGGTAAAAGTCACGCGGGAATTTTCCCCGCCTGTCACATCGTCAAGCAGTGCGCCGCCGCCACGATGCCAGACGAAAAGCTCGCGTCCGTCGGGAATCTTAGTGGGCTCGGCGGGATCGCGCACTTTCCAGAATGCTCCGTCGTAATACTCGATGAGCGGGACAGGAGCTTGCCCGCTGTTCTGATCGGACAACCTCACCCCATACGCCGGGCGTGCCGTCACGCCGGCCAGTCCCAGAAGGTCGATACCCATCGCGATCTCAGGATTCGCGCTGTCTTCCTTTTCATAGTGGCGTTTCACGATGAGATACTCCTGCGAGGCCTCGGCGCTGTTGATCTGCTTGAAAAGGGTCACGAAAAGAGAATCAGGATCCGCGGAAATATTCTTTGCCTTCGTGACGATACTATTCGCGGCCGCCCCGAGCGAGCCCGGCAAGCGCGGCACATCGGGTGGATTCGGCTTCTCATAAGCAGGCTTTGGCTCCCCACCGCTATCCAATCCTTCCTTGAAACGGACACGGTAATAAAGCGCCTGCCCCTCTTCCCGTGGTCCAGATGACCAGAACGCCGTGAATTCACCCTTGTTGTCCTCAACGCTGAAACTGTAATCCAGCGAACCCGACTCCTGCCCCCCGCCCCGCTCCATGGCGATCGTGGGCAAGGCCAACCTCGCCTTTACATCGCGGCCCGTGGCAAGGAATGATACCCTCGCCTCGATGAGCCATTCGTCGACACGATCGCCTTGCCAAAATGGCACGCCGAGCTTGACGCTTTTATATGCCGCCATCCCACCGCCGACCGCGATTAACAGCCCAACCGCCAACAGCAATTTCGCCTGCGCTTTCATTCGTTTCGGAAAACCATGGGGCTCAGCGCATGATCTTCTTTTCGGCGAGGTTCGTCCTCGAAGGATCGATCCAACCAAGTTCCCGTATCGTGGTGCGGCCGATGAGCACGGCGGAAAGCATGTTCGAGCGGTTGTTCAATGTGAAATCTCCACGCAGTTTGCGCTCACCGATCTTGAAAGCCAGCCTCACCACCTCGCGCGTCTCGGATTCGCCGCCGGGATTCTTGATCCTGGCGATGCGCACCAACGGCGCCTCGATCCGCACGCGCGGCGAGTCTTTCATACGAGGCTCGGTGACAATGAAGCGCACCCACTTTTTTCCGTCGCGCTCGAAGAGCTCCGTCTCCTCCGCGTGGATCGAGCTGGTGTAGGCACCCGTGTCGAGCTTCGCGTAAATCTTGCCCTCAATCCCATCGATCAGGATTTTTTCCCTCCAACCATAAACCTGGCTTGGATCGGGCGATACGGGTCTCGCGACAGCCGCCGTCTCCGCCTCCGCGGCCTCCGACGCAGCCTCGTCATCTGGATCAACTTCTTTCAGCTCCGCCTCCGCGGGCTTCTCCTCCTCTGGCTTTTCTTCTCCGTCTTTCACGGTCTCGAGTTCAGTTTTATCTTCCGGCTTTTTATCCTCCGGCTTGTCTTCGGCCTTGGCTTCCTTCGCAGGCTGCTCCTTTTTCTCCGGCTCCTGCGCGCACGCGTGGTATGCACCGGCAGCCATGAGCAACAACGCCAAGAGGGCAAGGGTCTTCGAATTGGGTTGGAAAAACATGACGCTGCGCGGACTATCACTCACCGCCTAACTGAAAAGCAACGGAATTATCGGCAGCTGAGTGAACCTAGAATCCGCATTTGGTATTCAAAATTTTCACCGTAAAGCTTATGTTGCAAAAGGATCGCAGAGCTATGCTAGTTTTTTCAAAATAGAATTTAGGGAACTCAGCCTTTCACGTATTGGGTGAACCAATGAAAATCCGTGGTTCCTCTGGCATTCGTGGTTCTTAATGCGGGAGACACAATTTCCACTCTGCAAGGCTTGATCGCCGCGCCCATCCCGGATGATATTTCACTTCTTCTTGAAAACAGATTTCCATAACACCATCGATCCCGCGCCGCCCCCCCACCCCGCCCTCGGCGTGGACTTCGGCGAAGCACGCATCGGCCTCGCCGCCACGGATGATTTCGGCATCATGGCGCATCCCGTGGAAACGATTCCGCTCTCCCACCGCGATCCCCTTCCACGCATTCGCGAAATCGCCACCATGCGGAAAGTGAGGACGCTGGTGGTCGGTTTGCCGCTGCGGCTCGATGGATCAGAGGGCGACTCCGCGAAAAAAGTCCGGGCTTTCGCCACACGCCTCACCGCCGCCCTGCCCGAGATCCCCATGGTTTTCGTGGACGAAAGCTACACCACCTCAGACGCCTCGGAGAAACTCCGCGAAGCCGGTCGTAAGGCGCACCAACAAAAAGGCATCATCGATCAGGCCGCCGCCGTCGAGATCCTGAACCGCTGGATGGGGGAGATTTCATGAGGCTCATGCTGACCATCGCCTACGACGGGCGTCCCTACCTCGGCTGGCAATCGCAGGTCGGCGGCAACACCATACAGGACCTCCTGAACGAGGCCTTGGAAGCCGTGGCCAAGGAGCCGCTACGCCTGCAAGGCGCCGGTCGCACCGACGCCGGCGTCCATGCACTCGGCCAGACCGCCCACTTCGATGCGCCCGAAGGCTCGAATATGAATCCCTACAACTGGGTGCCCGCGCTCAATACGAAGCTCCCCGCCACCATCCGCGTGATGGCTTGCGAAGAGGTGCCGCCCGGCTTCCACGCCCGCTTTTCCGCCACCGGAAAAACCTACCGCTACGACATCTGCACGGATCCCGTCCTGCCGCCCTTGAAAGCAGGTCTCGCTTGGCACCTGCCACGCCTGCTCGATGCCGATGTCCTTTCCCATGCGCTCTCCTTGTTTGTCGGGAAACATGATTTCCACGCCTTCGCCGCCTACCGGGGAAACGAGCAGGAGGACACCGATTACGTCCGCATGATCCACGCCGCCGATCTCGAAACGCTCTCCGATGGATACCGCCTGACCTTCTCAGGCAATGGCTTCCTATACAAAATGGTGCGCATGCTCACCGGCTCGGCAGTAAAGGCCGCACAAGGAAAATTGCGACTTGATGATCTCGCTGTTTTTCTTGACCAGCCACCTGGTCTTCCCCACGGCAAAGTCCCCCTCTGCGCCCCTGCTGACGGCCTTTACTTTGAGAGCGTCCGCTATCCCTAAATGCCTTACGGAGGGCCTAATCTTTTTCCCAAAATGAACTTGCCAACTTCTGCCGCCCCCCGCTAGGTTTCGCCCCGCCACCGAAAGATGGTAAACAATCCAACGCGAAGATAGCTCAGTTGGTAGAGCAGTTGGCTTTTAACCAATTGGTCCTGGGTTCGAGTCCCAGTCTTCGTACTTATTCTCCCAAATCTGATGGATTTCCAGCAAGTTTGGACCATGAAAAGTGGCTGTAAGATTATTTCCTACATCAAGTCCCGGGACGCCTGCGGCGGAACATCATGGCTGCGGTCGCGATGAGGAGCGATGCGATTCCTGGCTCGGGCACCACCACGATCGCGATCTCGTATTCTCCCGACAACAAGCCGGCGATCTGGTCGATCGTTCCGTCGGAGCTAACCGTGCCATAGGTGTTTACTCCGTCACCGCTATAAACCGCAGCGAATAAAAAATCGCTTGTCGGATCGAAATCCATTCCCTGCGTAAAATTCGCGTCGATGCCATGCGACCCGATCAGGGTGAGTGCACCTGTCTCTGGATTGACAGAATGGAACGAATCTGTGGTCGCATTATGAACCACAAGATCACCACTCGGACTCGCGGCGATATCCACGATGAATCCGGAGCTTGTCATAACCCCAACAAGCGCGGTGGTGCCGGTGGTAAGATCAATCGTGTAGAGCTTCGATGTACTGACGCCGAATGTGGTGAGATGGGCTAAATTGTTCGGCCCGACGGTCAGACCCGTCACCACCGCGTTGGAGTCAAGACCCCCGACGGTCACGCTGCCGAGGATGGAACCATTGGTGAGACTCAAACTATCCAACCGAGCCGCTCCAAAATCGGTATATAACAGCCCGTAGAGGGTCGTTCCCGTATGATTGAAATCGAGTCCGAAATAGTTCCCCGAATAACCCGTGGCCAATACATTCTGGGAACCGGGATTTTTGACGTCGAAGCTCAGGAAACGATCATTGCGAAGATCCACCGCATAGGCGGTTGCAGATTGCAAAACACTGGTTGCAGCTTCCGAAACGCTGGTAAGCGTCATAAATCCGGCAAGTAACGAGGCGGGCTGAAGTTGCATATCATCTCAATGATCTAAGTTCCTTTTCCGAACTAATCTTTTTACCAACATGCCGTCTGTCAAGATTCTATTAGCTCTTCAATGAATCCCCCTGCAACTTCGGAGTTCGGGTTTAAGCGAGACCGTCCTAATATGTTCGCAAATGCGGATCGCCGCTGCAGAGGGTGTCCGGCTCGCTCCGAACCCACATCCTTTCATATCCCCCCTAAGAAGATGCGTGCAGTTTCACGGTGACGCTCTTGTTTTTCCGTGGAGAATTTTTGCCATGTTCGCGCCATCATCGAGGAGCGCGGGTTTTTCCGGAAAAGCTCTTGGTGGTCGGCGACGAAGGTCCAGAAAAGCGCGTCCCATGTTTCCGTCCACTTACCGGATTTCTCGTCGGACATTTTCAGGACGTAATTGGAACCCGAGATGTAGGGCTTGGTAGTGAAGGTGCCGCCATCCGCAAACTGCGACATGCCGTAAATATTCGGCACCATGACCCAATCGTAGGCGTCGATAAAAAACTCCATGAACCATTTGTTAACTTCATCGGGATTGAAGCGGCATAGCAGCATGAAATTTCCGAGGATCATCAGGCGCTCAATATGGTGGCAGTAGGCCTCGTCGTGGAGTTGGCGGATGATGCGGTCGATAGGCGGGATGCCGGTGGTGGCATCGTAGAAGGATTTGGGAATGGAGCGCGTGTGCCCAAAGAAATTCGTGGTCCGGATCGCGACGCCACGGTGCTTGTAAATGCCGTGCATGAATTCCCGCCAGCCAATTACTTGGCGCACGAAGCCCTCC
>CAMBQC010000010.1 GCA_945869855.1 Prosthecobacter debontii | reverse complement strand
TGGCCGCGGGCGTAAAAAGTGCGGGAAACCTGCGCGCCACCAAACGAGCGGTTGTCGAGAAGGCCGCCATATTCGCGGGCGAAGGGCACGCCCTGCGCGACGCATTGGTCAATGATGCTGCCGGAAACCTCGGCGAGGCGATAGACGTTGGCCTCGCGGGAGCGAAAGTCACCGCCCTTGATGGTGTCATAGAAGAGGCGGTAAACGGAGTCGCCGTCGTTGCGGTAGTTCTTGGCGGCGTTGATGCCGCCCTGCGCGGCGATGGAGTGGGCGCGACGCGGCGAGTCTTGGTAGCAAAAGCATTGCACGTTGTAGCCCAGCTCAGAAAGGCTGGCTGCCGCCGCCCCGCCTGCTAGGCCGGAGCCGACCACGATGATGTTGAATTTCCGCTTGTTGGCCGGGTTGATGAGCTTCGAGTTCATCTTGTGGCTGGACCATTTCTGCTCCAAAGGGCCGGCGGGGATTTTGCTGTCAAGTGTCATGGAATTGGGTAAATGATTGAAATTGATTTTGGATTAGCGGTTGTTTTGGCGGCTGGTTTTGATGAAGGCGCAAAAAATGGCGGTGAGTCCGTTCGCCTCTTGCAAGAGGGATTCAACTTGTTTGACGGGCAGGATGTAGTTCTATCCAGAAGGCGGGGTCATCGGATTCCTCGACAGTGGTGCCGACTTTGGAGGCGAAATCGGCAGGGGATTTAGCAAGGCAGGCGGCGCGGTAATTCGCGGCTTTGAATGTGCCGGACCGGGGAAGTTGGTTGGCAATTGTGCGCCTGACCCGGTCATCATGAAGCGTGCGCTTCAGGCGCATCAAAGACAGCGAAAATTGCTTAAAGCAGGCTTTGAGTTCGTCAGGTGTCATCTTCGCAATACTCAATTATCAATATTCAATTTTCAGCTCACAAGACCGAGCATGATGGCGACTGGGATAGATACAAAGCCGAGCCAAATGACGGCTGCGTAGCCGAGCGAGAGCGACCGGGTCAGGCCGGCCGATTTTTTCGAGCGGAATCCGAGGGTCTGGAACATGGAGGCGACGCCGTGGCTGATGTGCGAGCAGAGCAGGGTCATGGCGACCACATAAAACAGGACGACGAGAACCTGAAGGAAACCGCCGCTGAAGCCCGCAATGACCATTTCATAAGGAGATTCCTTGGCGATCTCCGAGAGGCGGGAGCTTGTGCGGACGGTGAAATGGAGAATGTGGAAGACGATGAAAGCGAGGACGGTGAGGCCGGACCAAATCATAATCCGCGAGGACTTGGAGGCTTGGATCGTGGCCTTGTAGGCGTATTCCTGCATACGCGCGATCTTATTTTGCCGAGTCAGGAGGATGGTCGCCCAGACGTGGAGGACAACTACGACGATCAGCCCGAGACGAGCGACCCAGATCAGCGCACCGTGGCCAGCCTCGTGCAGGAATTTTGCATATTCATCGAACGCCTCTTTGCCCGCGTAGATCAGCATGTTGCCCGTTAAGTGAGCCGCTAGGAAGAGCACCATGGCCAGCCCGGTTACGGCGACTACGAGTTTTTTTCCGATGGAGGAATTCCAGTAGGCGGCGGCGCTGCGAGTTAGTGCGTTCATGAATCTAATGCGAAGTCGCCATTAATTAGACCACGCTCACGGTAACTTCAAGGGGAAGAAATTCGGTTTTTTTAGGGTGGTGTGCTCCGGCAGTTCGGTGGGCGACCGCAGTGGTCTCCGCTACGGATATCAGTTCGGATGCGAGTCGCTCATTTTTAGCGCCGTTATCCCATAACTTAAAATCACGTTGTGAGGGTGATTTTCCGACGACGATTTTTTCAGGATCAAGCACGAGGAACTTGACTGCATGACCACCAGCTGTGTGTTCAAAAATCTCCAAACGCGCCCCTAAGATCGCTCGCGGCGCTTTTTGAGGCGGTGTCCGCTTCTGGGACGAAGCCAAAGTCATCATTAGGCTCGAGGTCGATTTCGGGGCTGGCGAGGAGGGGACGGGTGATTTTGTCGATGGCCTCGAGGTTAGGGAGGGTGGTGCTTTCGGGGGCGGCTTTAAGCTCCTCGAATTTGCGGGCCGTGGACATGACGCGCGTCTCGTAGGAACCAATGGCCTTATTGTAGTGATCGACGGCATTGTTGAGTGAGTTGCCGAGCTTCGAGAAATGGTCGGCGAGCTTGCCGAGGCGCTCGTGCATGGTGCGGCCGAGGGCGGAGATTTCCTTGGCGTTGAGGGCGAGCGCCTCCTGCCGCCAACCGTAGGCGACGGCTTTCAGTAAAGCGATGAGGGTGGTGGGCGTGGCGAGGATGACGCCGTGATCCACACCGCGCTCGATCAGGCCGGGGT
Organism: Prosthecobacter debontii; assembly: GCA_945869855.1. Lineage (GTDB taxonomy): Bacteria > Verrucomicrobiota > Verrucomicrobiia > Verrucomicrobiales > Akkermansiaceae > Luteolibacter. The sequence goes on along the minus strand of CAMBQC010000010.1, from coordinate 30,435 downwards.
CGGAATGGAGGGCGGCGGAAAAGAAGGATTCGCTGGGGAGGAAGAGGACGGTGAACTCGGGAGTGTCGGTGAACTGGTCGGTGTATTTCTTCGAGGAAAGCTGCTGGATGTGGGTGCGCACCTGCGCGGCGTGCTGGGTAAGGAAACGCTCGCGCTCCGCTTCATCGCCGGTTTCGAGGGCGTTGAGGTAGGCGTCCATCGGCGTCTTGGAATCGACGACGATAGTTTTCCCGCCGGGGAGCCTCACGACGAGGTCGGGGCGCAGGCGCTTGCCCTCGTCGGTGGTGGAGCTGGTTTGGAGGGTGAAATCGCAATGCTCCTGCATGCCAGCAAGCTCGACGACGCGGCGGAGCTGCATTTCGCCCCATTGGCCGCGGCCGGTGGGCTGGCGGAGGGCTTTCACCAGCGAGGCGGTCTCTCTCTGGAGGCCGAGCTGGCCCTCGCCGAGGGCGCGGACCTGTTCCTTCAGCTCGGAATACGCGCCTTCGCGGAGTTTCTCGATCTCGCCGATGCGGAGCTCGAATTTCCCGAGCGAGTCGGCGACGGGTTTCACTAGGGTCTCGATGGCGGTCTTGCGTTTCTCGATCTCGCCCTTCGCCTCCTCGGTTTGCGAGGCGAGGGTGGATTTCGCGAGGTGAAGAAACTGCTCGGAGGCACCTTTAAGCGCGTCGGCGGAGAGGGCTTTGAAGGTGTCGGAGAGTTTTGCTTCGGCGCGTTCGAGGAGGGCTTGCTTTTCCTGGGCGGCCTTGCGCTCGGCGTCGAGGCGGGAGTTCGTTTCCGCGAGCTGGTTGCGGTAGGTCTGGGCGGTGGTTTCGTGGCCATGGCTCGCGGCGGCGATATGAGCGAGGCGGGCTTCCGTTTCTGCATTGCGGCGTTCCTCGGCCTTGAGGCGCTCGGTCAGCGCGGATTTCGCGGAGCCTGCTGCGAGGTGCGTGAAAAGCCAGCCAACGAAGAGCGAGGCAATGGCGGTGACGATGAGAGGGAGATAGGCTACGAGTTCGGTTGGCATGGTCGGGTTCTTTCTACTTGCGGGAGTGGGGTTGCTGGGTTTGTTGTGGTGTGCGCTGCTGATGAACATACTGAACCGCTGCGCTAATTCAAACAACCAAGCATTTCAAGACTATGGCACACACACTCCCCGACCTCGGATACGCGCTCAACGCCCTCGAACCCCACATCGACGCTCTGACGATGGAAATCCACCACGGCAGGCACCACCAAGCCTACATCACGAACCTCAATAACGCGATCGCCGGTAAGGCCGATCTCGAGGCGCAGTCCGCGCTCGACCTGATCACCCACCTCGCCGCTGTCCCTGATGACATCCGCGGCGCGGTGCGCAACAACGGCGGCGGCCACGTGAACCACAGCTTTTTCTGGAAAGTGATCGCGCCCGGCGGTGCGAAAGCTCCCTCCGGTGATCTCGCGGCCGCCATCGACGCGGCGTTCGGTTCCTTCGATACCTTCAAGGAAGCTTTCGCGAAAGCAGGCGTGACCCGCTTCGGCTCCGGCTGGGCATGGCTTTGCAAAAATGCTGATGGAACGCTCGCCGTCTGCTCCACCGCCAACCAAGACAACCCGCTCATGGGCGAGGCCTTCGGCGGCTGCGGCAACACGCCCATCCTCGGCCTCGATGTCTGGGAGCACGCTTATTATCTCCACTACCAGAACAAGCGCCCGGCTTACATCGACGCGTTCTGGAACGTGGTGAACTGGGATGTCGTCGCGGAAAACTTCGCGGGCTGATCTGGAAATCGAAAAAATTTCTGAGGAATTTTTAGTAAGTCTCGTGTACCCCAACTGTATGATGAAACATCTGTTATTGGGATTCTGTATCGCGATTCCGAACCTAGCCTCTTGCCAAACTGAAACGAAAATGAGCGAGAATGACAAGAAACCCGCTGCCGCGCAGGAAGTGCCCGCGGGCGCGCAGGTCATGACCGTGGGGGTTGGTTGTTTCTGGTGCGCAGAAGCAGCTTATGATCAGCTTGATGGCGTTTATTCCGCTGTTTCCGGTTACATGGGCGGCGAGACGAAAAACCCCACCTACGAGGACATCACCACCGGCGCCACCGGTCATGCCGAGGTGGTCCGCGTCGTTTTCGATCCGAAAAAAATCCCCCTCGAACGCGTGCTCGCTTGGTTTTGGGATCTGCACGACCCGACCCAACTCAACCGCCAAGGCAACGACATCGGCACCCAATACCGGTCCGTGATTTTCTACGAAAACGACGAACAAAAAATCGTCGCGGAAGCCTCCAAAAAAGCAGCGCAGGCGAATTTTGATAAGCCCATCGTAACTGAGATTACCAAGGTCTCCGTGTTTTATCCCGCGGAAAACTATCACCAAGGATATTACTTCGCGAACAAGTCGAAGAACGGCTATTGCAAATACGTCGTCGAGCCGAAGCTTAAAAAGCTGAAGCTCGATCACTGATTTTGGCTTACTGGCTGCTACGGGCTAGGTGCTACCCCTCCGAAACCCAGCCCCGTGCCCGACGTTTGCCTTTATTTTCAGATGCACCATCCGCACCCGCTCGATAAGAAGCTCAACCGCGAGATCATGAATCGCGTGGCGGACAAATGCTACCTGCCTGCCAACGAGATGTTTCGCAAGCGCATCGAGGAAAGCCACGGCCGGTTTCGAATGGCACTCTCGCTGACCGGCACAGTGATCGAGCAGTTCCGGAAATTCCGCCCGGATGTGCTGGAGTCATTTAAAGAACTCGTCGCCACCGGTGGCGTGGAGCTGCTCGCGGAAACGTATCATCACTCGCACGCGTTCCTGTATTCCGAAGCGGAATTCCAGCGGTAGTGCGTCATGCAAGTCGACCTCATGGAGGAGTGCTTTGCGATGCGACACAGCGTGTTCCGCAACTCCGAGTTGATATTTGACAACGCGATCGCGCCCTTGCACCGGCAATGGGATTCGATGGCGCGATCGCGGCAGGCACGTCGGCGTTCACTGATGGGCCGTCGCCGAACTCCTTGCATCGCGCGTCTCGGTGGGATCAAGGGAGGAATTGTGAAAAGTGGCGGAGATGCCGGAGGCGGTGAGGGAATCGACCTGATCTTTCATCAGCGCAATGAGTGGGGAGGTGACGAGGGTGAGGCCATCCCCGGCGAGGGCGGGGAGTTGGAAGGTAAGGGATTTCCCGGCGCCTGTGGGGAGGATGGCGACGACGTCCTTTCCGGCCATGGTGGCAGACATGATTTCCAACTGGAGAGGCCGGAAGGAATGATAGCCGAAGAATTGCTACATTGGGGGGCAAGCAGGCTGGACATAATTAGTGGTTAGAAAATTTTTCTCCATAGGCGGCAAAAGTTTTTTTTAACAGTTTTTTAAGTCAGATAAGCTATTGCGACTTACCGAGAATATGCAAAACATCCGGCCGCATGTTTGAAGCCATCGCATACCTGATTGTCGGACTCGTCCTCCTCGTATACTCCGCTGATTTCCTGGTGAAAGGAGCGGCGAACATCGCGGCGGCACTCGGGATCTCTCCGTTGGTGGTCGGCTTGACCGTGGTGGCTTTCGGGACAAGCGCGCCGGAGCTGGCGGTATCGGTGATGTCGGCGTTCAAGGGGCAGGCGGATATTGCGCTGGGCAACGTGGTCGGAAGCAACATCTTCAACGTCCTTTTCATCCTCGGTGTCTCCGCAATGATCATCCCGCTGGTGGTGCATGCGCAGCTTGTCCGCTTCGATGTTCCGGTGATGATCGGGGTCTCGATTCTCCTCTACGTTCTCTCGATGGACGGGCTGATTTCGCGGGTGGATGGGATCGTCCTTTCCGCGCTGCTGCTGGTGTATGTGGTTATCCTCCTTCGCCTATCGAAAAAGGAAAAGGACGCGGGCGTGCTTTCGGAATACGAGCAGGAATACGGCAAGCCCGCCGCGGATCCCAAGTGGCTGAAAAACATCGCGTTTGTGCTCGGCGGGGTGGCGGGGCTGGTGATCGGTTCCGACAGGTTGGTGTATGGCGCGGTATTCATCGCAAAAAGTTTCGGCGTATCCGAACTGATCATCGGCCTGACGATCATCGCTGCCGGAACCTCGTTGCCCGAGGTGGCGACGTCCGTGGTGGCTGCCCTGAAAGGGGAGAGGGACATCGCGGTGGGCAACGTGGTGGGCAGCAACATTTTCAACATCCTGACCGTGCTCGGGATCTCCTCGATCGTCGCGCCCGCGGGTGTGGGTGTGGCAAAAGCGGCGCTGGATTTCGATATCCTGGTCATGATCGCAGTGGCCATCGCGTGTTTCCCGGTCTTTTTCCACGGATACAAGATCGGGCGGATGAGCGGGTTCTACTTCCTGGCATTCTATGTGGCCTACGTCGTCTATCTGATTCTGGGAGCGCAGGGACACGCGGCTTTCGCTGGCTACCGGCAGATGATGGTCTTCTACGTGGCTCCCGCGACGGCCGGTGTGCTGGCAATCCTGTTGGTTGGCGCCTTCCGGAAGCGAAAAAACCCCGCCTAGACATTTTCGGAGTGGCGACTAGTTTTTTCCACCCGAGAGGAAAGCCTCCGGAAAGACGCAGACCATGCCCGACTCCCCGAACAACACCCCGCAACCTCCCAGCCCGAACCGCGCCTCCGGCGACAACAACGGCTTCAACTGGCGGGTGCTAGCCCTTTTCAGCCTCGCCCTCGTGATCCTCGGGGTAGCCTTTTTCGGCCCGCAGATGAAACCGCAGGCGAAAACAATGAGCTATGCCGAGTTCCGCACCGCGCTCGATCAGGAACGCATTGTCCTAGAAAATTCGAAGCAGCCGCTGACCGTTAACACCAGCGACACCGCCTTCGACGCGACGATTACCGGTTGGGTGCAGCCGGAATTGTTGAAACCAAAGGATGCTGAGGGCGTTCGCTCCGATTTCCGCGTTCCCGTAAATCTCGATCTCCAGGGCGAAGAAATCCGCGAGCTACTCGGCGAGAACATCCGCATGGAGCGCGTGTCGGAAGCGCCCATCGAGGGCGACATGGAGACCCTTTCCCTCGCCCAGTTCCGGAAATCCCTCGCGCTCGGCGAGGTCAAGGCGAAGGATCTGCAGAACCCGCTCCGCATCCTCACCACGGATGACAGCTCGAACGCCATGCTGGCCGGCACCCGCGAGGTCATTGCGAACATGGAGGTTCCGAAAGGCGAGGACGGCAAGCCCAAGGCGGCCGAGCCTTTCTCCGTAAGCGTTTCCGCCAGCATCCTCGGCAGTGAGCTTGAATCGCTCCTGAAAGATAAGGCGCAATACAAGCGCTCCTCCGACTACCTCAGCAAGGCGCTTTTCACTTTCTTACCCTTCCTGCTCATCATTCTCCTGCTGTTTTTCCTCTTCCGCCAGCAGATGAAATCCGCCGGCCGAGGCGCGATGTCCTTCGGAAAATCCAAGGCGCGCCTGCTCACCATGGATCGCAACAAGGTCACCTTCAAGGACGTCGCCGGCATCCAAGAGGCGAAGGAGGAGCTGTTCGAAATCGTCGATTTCCTCCGTGATCCCAAGAAATTCCAGAAACTCGGCGGCTCCATCCCCAAGGGCGTGCTGATGGTCGGCTCACCGGGAACGGGAAAAACCCTGCTCGCCCGCGCGATCGCCGGGGAGGCGGATGTGCCGTTCTTCTCGATCTCCGGATCGGACTTCGTGGAAATGTTCGTCGGTGTCGGCGCATCCCGCGTGCGCGACATGTTCGAACAGGGGAAAAAGAACGCGCCCTGCCTGATTTTCATCGATGAGATCGACGCCGTAGGACGCCACCGCGGCCACGGCATGGGTGGCGGCCACGACGAGCGCGAGCAGACGCTCAACCAGCTCCTTGTGGAAATGGACGGCTTCGACACCCAGGAAGGCGTGATCATCATCGCCGCCACCAACCGACCCGACGTCCTCGACCCCGCGCTGCTGCGTCCCGGCCGTTTCGACCGCCAGGTCACCGTTTCCCTTCCCGATGTGAACGGGCGCGAGGAAATCCTCCGCGTCCATGTGAAGAAGATCAAACTCGCCGCGAACACCGACCTTGCGCGTATCGCCCGCGGCACGCCCGGTTTCTCCGGCGCCGAGCTCGCAAACCTCGTCAACGAAGCCGCCCTTCTCGCCGCGCGCAAAGGCCTTACCGCCGTGACCTTGGACGAAATGGAAGAAGCCCGCGACAAGGTGCGCTGGGGGCGCGAGCGCCGCTCGCTCGCCATGTCCGACAAGGAAAAAATCGGCACCGCTTGGCACGAGGCGGGCCACGCCTACCTGAACATGGTGCTGCCGCACACCCACCCGCTCCACAAGGTCACCATCATCCCCCGCGGCCCCTTCCTCGGCGCGACGATGTTCCTGCCCGACGGCGACAAGTATTCCACCCAGAAAAAGGAAGCACTCGCCAGCCTCATCGTCACGATGGGCGGCCGCATCGCGGAAGGTTTCCACTCGGACGATGTTTCCAACGGAGCCTCCGGCGACATCCGCCAGGCCACCTCACTCGCCCGCAACATGGTCTGCGAATGGGGTATGTCCGATGTCCTCGGCATGGTCGAATACGGCGAGGGCGACAGCCCCGTCTTCCTCGCCCGCGACATGAACAAGAGCCGCAACTACTCCGAGGAAACGGCACGCATTATCGACGGCGAGATCAAGAAATTCATCGACAACGCCTTCAAAGAAGCAACCCGCATCCTCATCGACAACCGCGATGTAGTGGAGAAAATCGCCCTCGCTCTTCTCGAATTCGAGACCCTCGACGCCAGCCACCTGCGCGACATCATCGACCACGGCGAGATGCACAACCCGCCCAGCGCCCCCAAGCCGCCGCCCGTCCCGGACTCCATGTCAAAAAAGACGGCTCCCAAGAAAGCCGAGAACGAAAGGCCTGAGGACGACGGCCCGATCCCGGGTGCAGTGGGTGCGCCGGCCTGAGGTATTTTCACCGAAGGCTATGGACTGCTGCAGCCTGCTGTAGCTTTCGGTTACGCAGCCCTGCTGCGACCCGACGGCATTGGCATCTTGCAATACGTACGCTTCCGATCCTCCGCCGCTGACTGCAGGCTGTCTCGCGGAAAGCTACAGCAGGCTTTAGCATTCCAAGTCTTGATCACAACCACTCGGCCACCCTCTCCGCCGCGCGGCGGTGCGTACCGTGCTCGCCGAGTTTCGCGCTGACCTCGCCCAGTCGCCCGACGAGCGCCTGGCGTTTCTCATCGTTCGAAAGGATATCCCGCACCCATGCGCTGACCGCCGGCGCGGCGGCATCCGCCTGAATGAATTCCTCCACGACCTTCTCGTCCGCGAGGATGTTCACAATGCCGATGTATTTGATCTTCACCAGCATCTTGCCGAGGAAAAAGGTCGTCCAAGCCATCTTGTAAACGAGGCAGTAGGGCAGCCCAAAGCATGCCGCTTCTAGGGTGGCCGTCCCGCTGGCGATGACTCCGCAGGCAGCGCGTTGCATGAGTTCGTGGCTGCCGCCGTCGGTCAGTGTGATCCAATCCTCCGCACCCGCCTCCGCGATCATCCCGCGCATGGTTTGCGCGAGTTTCGGTGTCGCTGCGGGAACCGAAAATTTCAGGTCGCCGCGCCATCTCCGCAGCGCGACGGCGGTTTCCAGCATCATCGGGAAAAGTTTCGCGATCTCGCGCTCACGGCTGCCGGGGAAAAGTCCGATGAGATCCGGATCCCTTCCGCCCTTGATCCGTTTTTCCGAAAGCTCGTCCACCAGCGGATGGCCGACGTGGGTGGTTTTGAGCCCGGCGTTTTCGAAGATGGGTTTCTCGAAAGGGAACAGGCAGAGCATCTCGTCGAGGAGATCGACCATCTTCGGAATGCGCTTTTTGTTCCATGCCCAGACCTGCGGGCTGATGTAATAGACCTGTTTCGTGTCTGGGAGGGCTTCCTTCACCGCTTTCGCGAAGCGCAGGTTGAAGCCGGGGTAATCGACGAGTAGTAGCACATCCGGCTTCTGGAGCTTGATCTCCGCCAGCATCTCTTCGAAGCGCTCCTTGAACCAGCCGTAGCGTTTCAGCACCTCGATCACGCCCATCACCGCCGCGTCCTCCACCCAGTCCTTCGTCCCGCCGCCGCTGACCTCTTTCATCTCCGGCCCGCCCGCGCCGCGGATCTCCAGCGGTCCCACCATCCCGGTGAGTTCACGTAACAACCCAGCGGCATGCGCGTCCCCGCTCATTTCCCCCGCGACGACATAGATCTGCTTCACGGAAAAAAACCTACCCAATCCGCACCCCGCGCTACAACCTCCAATCCGACCACGGGACGCGCCCGTAAAAATCCGGTGAATACAAACTGTCATCATCACGTATCCCTACCATGAAAGCCTTCCTTTTTATCCTAGGTCTGGTCACCGCGGGCATCCTTGGCTACTCCTCCGAACCCTGGTTCCGGCTGGCTCTCACCGGCAAGAAACCCGGCGAAAAGCCCTCCATCTCATCGCCCGCCCCGGCACCAGCCGCGCAACTGGCCATCGATCTTGCGAAAATTCCATCGGATCGGCTCCCCGCGAAAGTCATGCTGAAAGCCGAGGCCGAACTCACTGACAGCGCCTCCGACCTCAAGGTCAAGGTGTCTGCCGGAAGCCAGATCAACCTGATCCGCCTTGAAGGCGCGAACGTAATCATCAGCCCGGGCGCAGGCTCTTTCGAGGGGAAAATCCCGATTGACCAGACCGATCTCATGGAGCAACTCGCCGCGATGCCGGACACCCCGCCGCCTGCCGAACCCGTTCCAGAGCCAGAGCCAGAACCAGAGCCAGAACCAGAACCAGAACCAGAGCCAGAGCCAGAGCCAGAGCCAGAGCCAGAGCCAGAGCCAGAGCCAGAGCCAGAGCCAACTCCCGAACCAACTCCCGCGCCAGAAGCCGCTGCCGCAGGCTCCGGTGATCCCGTCGCGATCATGAAAGCCAGCATCCAAGCGGGCGAGATTAAGGAATTTTCCTTCGATCAGGTTCTCGAATGGCAGCCCGGCGAGGGAACGGAAACGATCGACGGCCAAGGCTATCAAACCGGCATCGCATCCTACAAGGCGGAGACGGTTTTCGGTGTGAAAACGATCCAGGCCAAGGCACTCATCCAGGGCGGCAAGGTAGTCCGCTGGCTCTGGCCCAAGAGCGGCATGGAAATCAAATAAGTAGCTGAGGCGTCCCGCCTCCAAGTCATCCCCATTCCTTCCCCATGTCCCCCCGCGAAGCCATCCTCGCTCTCAACCTCCTGCCTTCGTTCGGTCCCGTCCGCATCACGCGGCTGCTTGAGGCTTTCGGCGATGCCGAGAGCGTCCTTTCCGCCCCGGCGAAGAGCTTGCTGCGCGTGGAAGGCATCGGCCCGGAGACCGCGAAGCTCATCTCCTCTTGGCAGGATTACGTCGATCCCGCGAAGGAACTCGCCGAGGCAGTGGAGCGCGGCATCGCCATCATCACCCGCGAGGATACTTCCTATCCGAAGCACCTGCTCCAGGCCTACGACGCGCCCATCCTGCTTTATGTCTGGGGGGAAATCACCGCCCGCGACCGCCACGCCATCAGCGTCGTAGGTTCGCGCCGCGCCACGACCTACGGCGTCAACGCCACCCGCAAGTTGACTTACCAACTCGCCCACGCCGGTTTCACCATCGTCTCCGGCCTCGCCCGCGGCATCGATACCGCCGCGCATGAGGCGGCGCTCGCCGCGAAAGGCCGCACCATCGCGGTCGTCGGCTCCGGTTTGGCGCGGCTCTACCCGCCGGAAAACCTGGCCCTCGCGCAAAAGATCGCCGATGGCAACGGCGCGGTGATTTCCGAGTTTCCTCTGCACCGGGAGCCCGACAAGCAGACCTTCCCCATGCGCAACCGCATCGTCGCCGCGTGGTGCCAAGCTCTGCTCGTCACCGAGTGCCCCGCCTGGTCCGGCTCACTCATCACCGCAAACCTCGCCTCCGATTACGGCAAGCCCATTTTCGCCGTCCCCGGTCCTATCGACAAACCCTCCTCCGTCGGCTGCAACCAGCTCATCCGCGATGGCGCCACCCTCGTCTCCGACGCCTCCCACATCATCGACGACATGGGCGATCTGCCCTTCGCCCGCAGCAACGAACTACCCCTCACGGAAACTCGCGACGAACCCGAAATCCCGCCCGAAGAAGCCGCCGTCCTCGCCGCCATGCCTGCCGGCGACGAGATGTCCATCGACGCCCTCATCCAGCACAGCGGCCTGCCCTCATCCGTCGTTACCGCCGCCCTTTTCAAACTCGAACTCCGCCGCCTCGTCCGCCCGTTGCCGGGTTTTCGGTTCAGTCGGAGGTAAGAAGGGAAGGGGGCTGAATTTGCGATTTTTAGACCGTCTGCCAAAAGTCCGTGCGCAGATCCATGCCGCCGGAGGCTTTTGACTGCGGCGGTTCTCATCTGCCGCTTTTTGGGTTCGCGATGGAAAAACGAAGTATCCCGTAGCAACCCTTCGTCCCGTAAAACAAAGCAGCCCTTGAGAGCTTTGAATGAAGAATCACAGCAGTCCAGAGCCTGCGGCGCACTCTACTTTGTTGTCACAGTTTTGCGCACGGACTTTTGGCAAACGGGATAGGCGGTGAAGTCGGATTCGTGGTTCGTTTTCCTCTTTAGGATTTCCGAGTCACGGTTTCTCAGCCGGAGCCTCAAGCGCCTCGATGTGGCGGCGGACTCCTTCCGTGATCCCGCGTTCGCTGTAGCCGCCTTCGAGCAGGGAAACGATGCGTTCGTGGCCTTGCTCGCGGCAGAGGGCGCGCAGGATACCAGTGAGTTCGGCGTAGCAATCGCTCGACCATCCGAGCCCGCCGAGCGGGTCGGCTTCGTGGGCATCGAAGCCGGCGGAAATGATGAGCATCTGCGGTTTGAATTTCCGGAAGGCCTCGGTCAGCGTCGTCCTGAAAACCTTGAGCACCGCCTCGTCGCCGCCGCCTGGAGAGAGCGGCACGTTCTGGTTGAAACCCTTGCCCGCGCCCTCGCCGATGATGTCCGGTGAGCCGCTTAGCCCGGGGTAGAAGGGATATTGGTGAGTGGAGAAAAAGAACACGGTTGGATCTTTGAGAAACATTTCCTGTGTGCCATCGCCGTGGTGCACGTCCCAATCGACGATCATCACGCGCTCCAGCTTGTGGTGTTTCTGGGCGTAGCGGGCGGCGATCGCGGCGTTGCCGAAAAAGCAGAAGCCCTTGGCGCGGTCCGGCATCGCATGGTGCCCCGGCGGGCGCACGGCGGCGAAGGCGTTATTCACGCGCCCCGCCATCACTGCATCCACCGCGGTTAGGCAAGCGGTCACGGCTTTCACTGCGACGTCGTAAGTATGTGGCGAGATCGGGTTGTCCGCGCCGAGGCGAGTTACACCCTCGGCGGCCTCGCAGGCGCGCTTTAGCTCCTTCACATATTCCTCCTCATGCATTTCGAGGATCCACGGCATCGGGTCGATCTTGTCGTCCGGCTCCATCCGGAGCAGTTTTTCGGAAACCGGATGCGCTTTGAGGTGCTTTGTCATCATGTGCAGTCGGTCCGCGCTTTCGGGGAAGCCGGGGCCGGTGTCGTGCTTGAGGAAAATGTCATCATAGACCAGAGCCGTGCGGAACGCGGCGGGCTGTTTCTCTTCGGCATGCATCGTCATGGTGAAAAAGGGCAAAGTGATCGCTGCGAGAAGCAAAGCGGGGATCCGGTGAGACGCGAGCCTGGAGTGGCGGTTCGTTTTCATCATCTGTCGGGGGTTGAGCGGCACAATGGCTTACGTCTTCACGGGGGCTGGTTTTTCGTCGTCCACAAGCCGGGGCTTTTGCTTGGAAAGGTCGATCCCGGCTGCAAGATCCCGCAAGCCCCGCACGTTGCCGTCCTATGCTGAAAAAATCCATCCTCCTCTCCCTTCTGCTGGCGGCCCATCCAACCGCGCAGCAAACTTCGCCGAAGCTCTCCCTCCCCGAAATGCCTGAGCCCGCGCTCGGCGCGGATTCCATGGAAAAAGCCGGATTCCCGAAGGGTAAGGTCACCGATTTCGTATTCAGCGATTCCAAGGTTTTTCCCGGCACGAATCGCCGCATCTATCTCTACATCCCCGCCCAATACGATGTGAAAAAGGAGACCGCCGTGATGGTTTTCCAGGACGGCCACACCTATGTGAATCCCAAGGGCGAATTCCGCGTCACCACCGTTTTCGACAACCTGATCGCGGCCGGCGACATGCCGCCGGTCATCGGGATTTTCATCGACCCGGGCCACAAGGGGGATTCCAAGCCCGAGGCTCCCTGGAAAAACAACAACCGCAGCTTCGAATACGACACGCTCTCCGCGGATTACGCCACCTTTCTCATCGATGAGATCCTCCCGCTCGTGGGCAAGGACTACAACCTCACCAAAGATCCGGAAATGCGCGCGATCTGCGGCACCAGCTCCGGCGGGATCTGTGCGTGGACGGTGGCATGGGTCAGGCCGGACGCGTTCCGGAAAGTCGCCTCCTCCATCGGTTCGTTCACCAACATCCGCGGCGGCGACGCCTACCCCGGCCTCATCCGCAAGAGCGAGAAGAAACCCATACGGGGCTTTTTCCAGGAAGGTATCAACGACCTCGACAACGAGCACGGCAACTGGCCGCTCGGCAACATGGCCATGGAATCGGCGCTGAAATTCAAGGGCTACGACCACAAATACGTCTGGGGCCACGGCGCCCACAGCGGCAAGCACATGGGAGCCATTTTCCCGGACGCGATACGCTGGCTGTGGAGGAAATAAGCGCGCTGGCTGTTAGGTTTTGGGAATGGAATTTCTCCAGAATTCCAGCCGCTCCTTGATGCGTTTTTCCATGCCCTGCTCTCCGGGGTGGTAGTAGGTGCGGCCTTCGGGGAGGTAGGACTGGGGGACGTAGTGGCCCTCGTAATCGTGGGAGTAGAGGTAGCGCATGGCCTCCTCGGGTTTGCCAGTGAGCTTCTTCGAGGTGGGCGTGCGGAGGTGCTCGGGAACGGCGAGGGTGCGGCCGGTTTCCACATCGGAAATGGCGGCGCCGAGGGCGGCGTAGGCGGTGTTCGATTTCGGCGAGGTGGCGAGATAAACGGTGGCGTGGGCAAGCGGGATGCGGCCTTCCGGCATACCGACGAATTCGAGGGCGTGGTGGGCGTCGAGCGCGACGCGCAGCGCGCCGGAATCCGCAAGGCCGATGTCTTCGGAGGCGGCGATGACGAGGCGGCGGGAGATGAAACGCGGATCCTCCCCGGCGTGGAGCATTTTCGCGAGCCAGTAGAGCGCGGCATCGGGATCGGAACCGCGGATGCTCTTTATGAAAGCGGAGATCGTGTCGTAGTGGCCTTCGTCGCCGTAGTGGACGGCCTTGCGCTGGATCGATTCCTCGGCGACGGCCAAGGAAATGTGGATTGATGATTGTTGATTTTGGATTTCGGATGTTTGAGGTAGGGATGCCAGCTCCAGCGCGGTGAGCGCCTTGCGGACGTCGCCGTCGGAGAGTTTCGCGAGATGGTCGATGGCTTCGGGGTCGGCGGTGATGTTCCGGCTTCCGAGGCCGCGCTCGTCATCGGCGAGCGCGTTCTCTAACAGTTTTCGGATGGATGTTTCATCGACCGCTTCAAGCTGGAAAATCTGCGAGCGCGAGACCAGCGGCGAGTTGACGTAGAAATACGGGTTGTGCGTGGTCGCGCCGATGAAGCGCACCGTGCCGCGCTCCAGGTGCGGGAGCAGGGTGTCCTGCTGGGCTTTGTTGAAGCGGTGGATCTCGTCGATGAAAAGGATCGTCGTCTCACCGCGCAGATCGCGGTTCATCTTCGCCTGCGCGATTTTCTCGCGGATTTCGGCGACGTTCGATTCGACCCCGTTTAAGGTCTCGAAACGCGAGCCGGTGGTCTTCGCGATCACCCCGGCGAGCGAGGTTTTTCCCGTGCCCGGCGGGCCGTAGAAAATGAGCGAAGCGAAGCGGTCTGCCTCGATCGCGCGGCGCAGTAGTTTGCCCTCGCCGAGGATGTGATCCTGACCCAGCACCTCATCGAGCGTGCGCGGCCTCATGCGGGCGGCGAGCGGTTCGGAAACCGCCGGCTTTTCGGATTTCGCGGCGGGCGTGGAAAACAGGTCGGACACTTCGGGGAAACTTTAAGTTTTAAACTTTAAACTCCAAGGGAAGAAATCACTTCAATTTCTGCACCTTGATGCGTTTCCAGAACATGCGGTCGCGCCAGTCGGCGAAAGAGACGGTGTGCGATTCGAGCCGCGAGCCGGTTGCGACATCATCGCCTGCGACGAGGATTTCGTTGAGGCTTTCCTCGGTGCTGAGCGCGCGGACGCAGGGGAAGCGGGCGGCGAGGTTTTTCCGGGTGGCGGATTGCTTCGCGCGGTGGCCGGGGCCAGTGACGAGGTTCAGCGCGAGGAGGCCGCCGGGCGCGAGGGAGTTTTTCAGTAGGCCGAGCCAGTCGGCGTCGCAGGTATCCGCACGGAAAACATCCTCATCCCCGGCGAGGTAGAGGTCGTCGATGATCACGTCGAAACGGCGCTTGTTCTGTTTCATCCATTCATAGGCATCGGCGATGACAATCTCCGCGCCCGTTTCGCCGAGGTGCATCTCCTTTTCCGCAAGGGCGATGAGTTCCGCGTCGAGGTCGATGCCCGTCAGGGAAGCCTCCGGCAAAAGGTGGTGCAGGGTGCGCAATGCCGTGCCGCCCGCCACGCCGAGCATGAGGATGGAGGCGGGCTTTCCGGAGGGGCGCAGCATGGCCGCAGCAGCGAGCAAATCCCACGCGAGTCCGGTCAGGAAACGTTTCTCGTGATAGGAGGCGTGGATCGCCCCCGCCACGCGGAACTCGGTCGCGAGCGCTGATTTCCAGACCGCGATGCGCTGGAATCGGGTTGGGAAATCGCCTGTTTTCCGCATTTGAAAACCAGCTAACAGGAACGGGCGCGCAGGGGAAGGAGGATTTCTGCGAACCATTGGCGGCCGAAAACCGAGCCGATGGTGCGCGGCCATCAGACAAAACCCCACCCACCACCCTACCCTTCTGGACGGAGCCGTTTTTCCTGTTTCCGCATAACGACCCCGCTTGACGGGAGCGCGCTACCCGCCTTTACTGAGTGGCGCACGGCGTTTCTCCCGGTTCCCGTGCCGTTAAAGTTCCGAACCCCAATCACCGCCATGAAATCCAAGTTTCTTCTCAGCCTCCCGCTCATCGGCTGCCTTGCCTTCGCATCATGCTACCAAATCCCCGACAAAACGCGCGGGACGAAGCCTCCCACAGAGGTCGAAACCGTCACCAGCCAGGATCAGCAAAAGATCCAGGAGCAGCGTGACCGGATGAAGGAGAATGAGGAGAAGTTGAAAACCGAAGCGACCACGGACGTTCCGAAGGAAACTCCTGAGACCACCACCACCACCACAACGCCCGACAAGCCCGTCGAGAAGCCCCGCAGCGATTACTCCTTCGCGAATCCCGTTCCCGGCAAAGAAGGCTTCGTTTTCAGCCCGTATAACAACAAGCTCGTAGATGTCCGCGACATCCCCAGCGGCACGCTTGTTCAAGATCCCACCTACCCGGCCTCCGAGAAAAAGTATTTCCGCGTGCCCTAAGGATTCGCCGAACCCAAACAACACGAACTTTCCCACGACCGGGTCCAAGCCCTTGGATCCGGTCTTTTTTATGAGCCAACCTTTCCAGAAAATCGGCATCCTCGGCGGCGGCCTGCTAGGCGGTTCCGCGGCGCTCGCTTTGCGGGAAAAAGCCGATGTCCGGCTGTGGATACGGAGACCCGAAGCTGTGGACGCCGCGCAACTCTCCGGCTTGCATTTTGCCACCGGTGAGCTGAAGGAAGCCGTTGCGGACACCGATCTGCTCATCCTCGCCGTGCCCGTCGGGGCGATGCCTGCCCTGCTCTCTGCGGCGATGGCAGCGGGCTTGCCGAAAGCGTGCCTCGTCACCGATGTGGGCTCCGTAAAGGCCGCACCGCACCGCGATCTCGCGCCCGCTCTCGCGCAAAACGGCAACCCGTTCATCGGCAGCCACCCGATGGCCGGATCGGAACGCAACGGCCTCGCCGCCGCCCGCTCTGACCTTTTCCAGAACGCCGCCTGCCTGCTCACCAATGATTCCGGCGCGCCGCCGGATCTTTGCACGGCGCTGGAAAATTTCTGGAAAGCCCTCGGCTGCCGCACGAAATGGCTCGGCGCGGCGGAGCATGACCGGCTGGTCGCCCGCATCAGCCACCTGCCGCATGTCACCGCCGCCGCGACGGCTTTTGGAGCCCTCTCCGCCGACACCGCTTCGGGAATCCTTTCCGGCGGCGGTCTGCGCGACACCACCCGCGTGGCCGGGGGAAATCCCGAGATGTGGGCCGAGATCCTGCTGGAGAACCGGGGTGAAGTCGCCCGCTCCGTCCGCGAAACCATCGCCAAGCTTGATGAATTTCTTGTTGCCCTCGATGGGGCGAACCAAGAAGAACTCCGCCACCTGCTCACCGAAGCAAAAGCGCTCCGCGACACCCTGACTTAGAATTTCCCCACCATGTCCAGCCTCCGCGTCAAAGCCATCTCCTCCCTTCATGCCGAATTCAGCGTGCCGGGCGACAAAAGCATCTCCCACCGCGCGGCCATCCTCGGCGGCCTCTCGAACGGGGTCTGCGAAATTTCCAATTTCCTGCCCAGCGAGGATTGCGTGAACACCCTCAAGGCGATGCGCTCGCTCGGCGCAAGCTTCGATGTCCTTGAGGAAATAGATGGCTACGGCCCTACAAAACTCCGCATCCACGGGCGCTCGATGAAACTAACCGCCCCGGTAGCGCCCATCGACTGCGGCAACTCCGGCACCGGCATGAGGCTCCTCGCGGGCCTGCTCGCCGGCCAACCCTTCACCTCCGAGCTGTTCGGCGACGCCTCGCTTTCCTCCCGTCCGATGGGTCGCATCACCATTCCGCTTGCGGAAATGGGCGCGAACCTGGAGACGCTCGGCGAGAAGCCGGGCTGCGCGCCTTTGCGCATCCACGGCGGCAAGCTGAACCCCATCACCTACGAAATGCCGGTCGCCTCCGCCCAGGTGAAAAGCGCGGTGCTGCTCGCCGGCCTTTTTGCCGAAGGCACCACCACCGTGATCCAGCCCGCCGCCACCCGCGACCACACCGAGCGCATGTTCGCAGGCTTCCGCATCTCCTGCCGCACCCACGGCAACACCATCTCCATGCCCGGCGGTCAGATGCCGGAGTCCTGCGATTTCACCGTCCCCGGCGATATCTCCTCCGCCGCTTTCTGGCTCGTCGCCGCCGCCGCGATGGACGGCTCCCGCCTGCTCATCAAGGACGTTGGCCTCAACCCCACCCGCACCGCCATCCTCAAAGTGCTCTCCCGCATGGGTGCTCACATGACAGAAATCCTGCACAACACCGAGGGCGAACCGATCGGAAACATCGAACTCAACGGCGCGCCGCTGAAAGGCACCACCCTGCTGCCAGAGGAAATTCCCAACCTCATCGATGAGATCCCCGTCATCGCCGTCGCCGCCGCGCTGGCCGAGGGCGATACCCACATCCGCAACGCCCGCGAACTGCGCGTGAAGGAAACCGACCGCATCACCACCACCGTCGACAACCTGCGTAAAATGGGAGCCGATGTGGAGGAGTTCGAGGACGGCATGACGATCCACGGCGGCCTCCCGCTCAAGGGCGCCGAAATCGACTCCCACGGCGATCACCGCATCGCCATGGCCTTCGCCATCGCCGGGCTTTTCGCCGAGGGCGAGACCGTCATCCACCACACCGATTGCATCAATACCTCCTACCCCGGCTTCGCCCACCACCTAGCAGCCGTTCTCCGCGAAAGCCGCGACTCCGCCGATTTCATCCTGCCCACCGTGATCCCATGACCTATCATGCCATCGCCATCGACGGCCCCGCGGCCTCCGGGAAAAGCACGCTCGCCCGCGCCCTCGCCGAACGCCTCGGCCTCGTTATGGTGAACTCCGGCGCGATGTACCGCGCCGTCACATGGAAAATCCTCCGTGAGGAAATCGACCCCGCCGACACGGCCGCTGTCATCCGCCTGCTCGATGGAATGGACATCCACTGCGGCCATGAAGGCAGCGTCTCCAACATCCGCATCGACGGCACCGATCCCACCCCTTTCCTCCGCGAGCCGGAGATCAACGCAAACGTCTCCACCGTCTCGGCCATCCCGCAGGTGCGCGAAAGGCTCGTCGCCCTCCAGCGCGATTACCTGAAGCGCACCCACGTCGTCATGGAAGGTCGCGATATCGGCTCTGTTGTTTTCCCCGACACCCCTTTCAAGATCTACATCGATGCCGATCCCTCCGTCCGCGACGAACGCCGCTCCGTCGAGGGCGAGATCGATTCCGTCTCCCAGCGCGACGCCGCCGACAGCTCGCGCAAGACCGCTCCGCTGATGGTCGCGGACGGCGCCACAAAACTCGATACCTCCGCGCTCACGATCAGCGGAGTGGTTGACGCGGCCATCGGTATCCTAGGCAAGCAAGGTTTCCCCCTTCCACAGCACTTACCCGCAGAGGAACCGCCCACTCCCATGCGCTGGATCTACTGGCTCGGCTGGATGTCCTTCGGCGCCGCCTACCGCACCCTTTTCGGACTGCGCGTCATCGGAAATGAAAACCTGATCAAGGCCGGCCCGGTACTCATCGCCTCCAACCACCAAAGCTTTCTCGACCCGCCACTCATCGGGAACCTCTACCAGACCGAGATGATTTACTTCGCCCGCAAATCCCTCTTCAAAGGCTTCGGGAAATGGCTCTACCCGCAGTGGAACGCCATCCCCATCGACCAGGACAAGCCCGAGACGAGCTCCATGAAGGCGGCGATCCGCAAACTCAAGGAAGGCTGGCGCGTCCTCGTTTTCCCGGAAGGCCAGCGCACCCTCGACGGCAGCATCAACGAGGCAGCTCCCGGCATCGGCATGATCGCCGCCAAGGCCGGAGTGCCCATCCAGCCCGTCCGCATCTTCGGCGCCGACAAGGCTTTACCGCGTGGCTCCGGAAAAATCTCCTTCGACCGCATCACCGTAAAAGTCGGCCCCCCCATCCTACTCACGCCGGAGGAATTCAAAGCCTACTCCAACAAGGAAGGCTACCTAGTTCTCACCGACCGCATCATGGCCGCAATCAAGGCCCTTTGAATTTTTCGATCTTTCGCTGCGGCTGATTCCTCTTGGCAGACCCGCCTCGGTGGGAAACCTTTGGCCCATGTCAGCGACAACATATCTCAAGGAACTTTTCGACCTCACAGGGAAAACGGCGGTGGTGATCGGCGGAACGGGCGAACTCTGCGGCACCATGGCCGTCGGCCTCGCGCGGGCGGGGGCCGAAGTGGTGCTCGGCGGACGCATCCCGGAAAAAGCGGAGAAGCGGCTCGCGGAAATCGAGGGCTACGGCGGGAAGGGTTACTTCGTTCCTGTCGATGTCACCTCGCGGCAGTCCCTCCATGACCTGCTTGAGACGGTTTTGGAAAAATCCGGCGGCGTGGACATTCTCATCAACGGCGCGGGCACCAATTCACCCACGCCTTTCCTGGAGATCACAGAGGAGGAATACTCACGGATCATCGACACGAACCTCGCCTCCATCTTCCGCGCTTGCCAGGTTTTCGGGCAATATTTCGTCGATGACATGCGTCCCGCGTCCATCATCAACCTCGGCTCCATCTCCGGTCTGAACCCGCTTTCGCGCGTGTTTACCTACTCCGCCTCCAAGGCCGCCGTGCACAACCTCACCCGCAACCTCGCCCGAGAGTGGGCGGACAAGGACATCCGCGTGAACACGCTGGTTCCCGGCTTCTTCCCCGCCGAGCAGAACCGCAAGGTGCTCGACGAGTCCCGCGTGCTCGACATCCTCCGCCACACCCCCGCCTCCCGTTTCGGCAACGCCGAGGAACTCATCGGAGCCACTCTCCTCCTCGCCTCCCCCAAGGCCGGCTCCTTCATCACCGGCATGGAAATGATCGTCGACGGTGGATTCCAGGCGATGAGTATCTGAGACCCGTGCGCATCGACATCCTCACCCTCTTTCCCGAGATCGCGCTGGCACCCCTCAGTGACTCGATCATCCAGCGTGCGCGGGGCGCGGGGTTGGTTGATGTGCGCGGGCACAACCTGCGCGATTGGTCGGAGGATAAGCACCACCGCGTGGATGACTCGCCCTGCGGCGGCGGGCCGGGGATGGTCTTGCAGCCCGGGCCCTTACACGCCGCGATCATGGCGCTGAAAAAGGAAAACACCCGCGTGATTTTGATGACACCGCAGGGCGCACCGCTGAAACAGGCCCGCGTCCGCGAGCTTTCCTCTGAAGGGCATCTCCTCATCGTCTGCGGCCACTACGAGGGCATCGACCACCGCATCGTCGAGACGCTCATCGACGAGGAGGTTTCCATTGGTGATTACGTGCTGACCAACGGAGCCATCGCCGCTGCCATACTTTGCGACGCCGTCATCCGCCTGCTGCCCGGCGCGCTCGGCGATTCGCAATCCGCCGTTGAGGAATCCTTCTCCGATCCAGATCTGTTAGAGGCTCCTTGTTACACGCGTCCAATCGATTTCATGGGCATCAAAGTCCCTGACGTCCTACTTTCCGGAAACCACGCGAAGATCAAGGCATGGCGAAGGGAAAAGGCGGAGGAGCGCACTCGCAAAAATCGTCCAGATCTCTCGGATCATGCCTGATGTAAGTGATCTCGCGATTACTCCGCCCAGTTCTCGACAACTAGATCAGCGATCCGCTCGAACTCCGAAGTGTTGTTGGTGGCCAGTGGGAGTTTCAACGAAAGCGCCTGTGCGGTGATCAGGCAATCGAGTTCGCCGATCATCGTCCCGAGCGCATGCAGTTGTGCCTTGATCTGTCCGTAATGCTCGGCGGCTTCGCCCGTGAAAGGCACGATATCAAGCGGTGCCAGAAATCGGAAAAGGGCGCTGCGGTTGCGTTCGATCTGGCTGCTTTTGGAAACACCGAATTGGAGCTCCGCCAGCGTGATCGCCGTCACACCGATATCTCCCAGTTTGTAATGCCTGAACCGCTCGACGACACGCGCCGGACGGTCGTTCATCACGTAGATACAGATGTTCGTATCGAGCAGGATCCTCATGGCTCTAACAGAAAATCTCAAAGCCCTTCCCGCTCCGCTTGGTGTATCTGCTCCGATCCGCGGCCATCCGGGAAATTTCCGTGCGCCCCAGCCGATCCGTGTTCACCCGCTGGAGCCGTTCATTTGCTTCGCTCCGCAGATGGCGGGAGACATGGAGATCACACACGACAAGGCATACCGCTCCGAATACCGCTTCGTCACGTTCGACGCTGCACCCGACAAGTAGCTCCTCGACCAAATATGGAACGACTAGGCCACCCCGCCAACGGTGGCGTGGGAATGAGCGCGTTTTCCCAACCTAGATCCACCAGTGCGGCAACAGGGGATCGAAGTCCACCTGCGGGCTGCGGTAGAGGAAGAAATATCAGGGTATCTAACTATCATTGTCGCTCAATCCCATCGGCCTTGAAACGATAAAAATCGCGGCAGTAAAGGACCTATCAAACGTGCCAGATGGAAGAACTCGTCCCTCGAAAAATCCTCAGAATTTAAATGTGCTTGCTCCGCACGGATCGCTCCCACAGTTGACTTGTTCCCCGTTCCCTGCTTCAAAAGCCGCCCCATGTCCGACCGCAAGACCCTCGACGAACGCGCCCAGATGACCGATCTTGAACGCGTGCGCCACTCCAGCGCGCACGTGATGGCCACCGCCATCCTCCGCATCTGGCCCGACGCCCAGTTCGCCTATGGGCCGCCCATCGAGAGCGGCTTCTACTACGATTTCGAAATGGCCCACCGCATCACGCCGGATGATTTTGAAAAAATCGAGGCGGAGATGAAAAAAATCGCCAAGGAAAATCAGAAATTCGACTACAAGGCGATCTCCCGCGAGGAAGCGAAGGCAATGGCGGAAAGCGGCCGCCTCGGTGGGCTTTCCGAGCGCCCGGGGAACCCCTCCCGCTTCAAGCTCGACCTCATCGACAAGATCCCCGAAGGCGAGCAGATTTCCTGTTTCCAGAACGGCGATTTCATCGACCTCTGCGCCGGCCCGCACGTCGGCTACACCTCGAAGTGCAAGAACGTAAAACTCATGTCGGTCTCGTCCTCGTTCTACTTGGGCGATGAATCGAAGGGCCAGCTCCAGCGGCTTTACGGCACGGCCTTCGAGAACAAGGAGGAGCTGGAAAGCCACCTCGTCCGCCTGGAGGAGGCGAAAAAACGCGACCACCGCCGCCTCGGCCGCGAGCTGGGACTTTTCCACATCGATGAAATGGTCGGCCAAGGCCTCGTCCTCTGGAAACCGAAGGGCGCCCTCGTCCGCCGCGCGCTCCAGGAATTCATCACCGCCGAGCTCGACAAGCAGGGCTACTCGCAGGTCTTCACCCCGCACATCGGCAAGCTCGATCTCTACCGCACCTCCGGCCATTTCCCCTACTATCAGGAAAGCCAGTTCGCCCCGATCGCCGAACGGGACACTCTTGAAAAACTCGCCGACGAGGACGCGACCTGCGCCATCCTGATCAACGGCCTCTCGGACGGAACCTACGAAGGTTACCTGCTCAAGCCGATGAACTGCCCGCACCACATCAAGATCTTCGCGAGCGATCACCATTCCTACCGCGACCTGCCTGTTAGACTCGCCGAGTTCGGCACCGTTTATCGTTGGGAACAATCCGGCGAACTCGGCGGCATGACCCGCGTCCGCGGTTTCACCCAGGACGACGCCCACCTTTTCTGCACCCCCGATCAGGTGGCGCAGGAAGTAAAAGGCTGCCTCGACCTCGTGAAAAAGGTGCTCACCACCCTCGGCATGAACGATTACCGCGTCCGCCTTTCCCTCCGCGATCCGGAGAGCGATAAATACGTCGGCTCCTCCGAGAACTGGGACAAGGCCGAGGCCGCCCTCCGCGAAGCCGTGATCCATCTCGGCGTCGATTACACCGAGGAACTCGGTGAGGCCGCGTTCTACGGGCCAAAGATCGACTTCGTCGTAAAAGACGTGATCGGCCGCGACTGGCAGCTCGGCACCGTGCAGGTGGATTACAATCTGCCCGTCCGCTTCAAGCTCTCCTACGTCGGCGAGGACAACAAACCGCACATCCCCGTCATGATCCACCGCGCGCCCTTCGGATCTTTGGAAAGGTTCACCGGCCTGCTCATCGAGCATTTCGAAGGGAAATTCCCGACCTGGCTCGCCCCGGAACAAGTCCGCGTCCTCCCCATTTCCGAAAAATCCCTCGATGAAGCGAACGCCCTTGCCGCTAAGCTCGCCGATCTCGGCGTGCGCGTCTCCGTGGACCGCACTTCTGACAAGGTCGGCGCAAAAATCCGCAACGCCCGCATGGAACGAGTCCCGAACATGGCGATCCTCGGTGCGAAAGAAGTAGAAGACGGCACCGTCTCCGTCCGCATCCGCGGCGAGGAGCAGCCGATCACCAAGACCGTCCAGCAGTTCATCGACGACCTCCTCAGCGAGATCTCAAGCCGCTCCCTGTAAGTGGCTGGGACTTGCAGTCCCCAGCCTGCCCGTCCTTAGCCTTGGCGAAGGCGGGTCCGTCCGGGAGACTTGCAGTCTCCGTCTTTCTGAACTCACGCCTTGCTACCGCCCCATTTTTCGTCTATACAAAACCTATGCCTGATACGTACAACATGAAGGAGGCGCAGGCGAACCTCACCAAGCTCTGCCGCTCGGGTAAGCGCTTCGTCATCGCTAACCGCAACCAACCTGTCGTCGTCGCGATGCCGGTGGAGGATTTCGAAGCCCTCATGGAAACCATGGATGTCCTCGCCGATCCCGCCGCCATGACCGCCATCCGCTCCGCCAAGGTCGGCAAAACCCAATACCGGCCGCTGAACCTCGACGATGAAAATTTCGGCCTCTGATCAGGTCGCTGACTGGCTCTGCGCCCTGCCGCCGCAAACCAAGCACCGCGTCCGCACGGCCTTGCGCACCTTGGCGAAAGGGAGGGGCGACATCAAGGGATTGCAAGGAAACCTTGAGGGATTCAACCGACTCCGCATCGGCGGCATCCGCATCATCTTCCGTCAGATTTCAGGAAAGGAAATTCTCCTCGAATACGCGAACACACGTGATGTGATCTATGAACTTTTCGAGCAGATTCTGGGTAAGCGCGGGAAATGACACAACGCCATCCTCGTTTACCTTTGCCTGACTGGTCACATACACTGGTCATTAAGCGAACAGTGACCGCTACGGAATTCAAGACCAAGTGCCTCCTTTCATCGGGATCCGGCGGATCGCCTTACCGTTGTCACTGCCCACGCACTCAAGTTGCCCTTGGCAACCAAACACCGGCTGATCCGAAAATCAAAGTTGGTTCCGCTCTGGAAACCCAGCTGAACGCAGCAGCCGAACCTCACCAAGCTCTGCCGCCTGGCAAGCGTCGTAATCGTCAACCGCAACCAAACACGCTGCGTTCTCCCTAATTTCTCTTACCGGCTTCCTCGACCTCGGCTTTCAGGCGGCATTCACGCAACCGCGCCCCATGGCTCCTGAAAAAGCGGGGGTGGGCCAGAAATATTACCATTACAACATAATGGACTAGACCGTTTGCCCATTCGCGTCAATTTAAAAAGTGGAAACCTCGCATAGAGATCAGCGCGGAAAAACTCTACACATGGCTATCGGGGTGACTCCGCATATTGCGAAGCTTGAAGTCAGAAATACCGATATATCCCAAGCATATTAGGCGATGTAAGCGCAAACGATCATCGCTATATCAACGAGGCTGCGGACTTACACCTTAAATTGACGCGAATGGGCAAACGCTCTTAAAAGGACGGTGTGTTCAGCGATTGAGAATTTTAGCGACGGCGGGTGCGCGGAGGCGGTGTGGCTCGGGAATGTTGGAGCCGAGCAGCGGGCGGCAGTAGTTCATGAAATCCTGCGTGACGCCGTTGCCCTCTTCGTTGATGAAGTTGTCCGGCATGTGGCGGGTCTTTCCGGCGACTTTTTTGATATCCACCAGTTCGTAATCGACCGAGTAATCGAGCACGGGACGCTTGATCGCGACCGAGCCGTCGACGTTGTCCCACATTGCGTATTGCACGGCTTTCTCGCCGACCTCGCGGGCTTCGCGGGCATCGCGGTCCGACTGGATGCCCATGAAGGAGCGCTGGAGGTAGCCGAAGGTGTCGGAGCGCACGCGCTTGATTTTGAGGCCGTCGCGAATGGTATCGGCGAGCAGGTCGCCGAGGGCACCGGTGCCGGAGAGTTGGACGTTCCCGTGGGAGTCGCGCTCCTCCTTGCCGAGGAGTTTCACGATCATCGGCGTGCCGTCCGGGTCGGAAATGCCTTCGGAAACGGCGATGGTGCACATGCCGTATTTCGAATAGACGCGATCCACGTCGGCGAGCAACTGCTCGGTCTTGAAGTGGCGCTCCGGTACATAGACGAGGTGCGGGCCGTCGTTGAAATATTTCTGCGCGAGAGCGGAGGCGGCGGTGAGGAAGCCGGCATGGCGGCCCATGATGCAGCCGATGTAGACGCCCTGCAGGGCGCGGTTGTCGAGATTCACGCCCATGAACGCCTGAGCCACGAAGCGCGCCGCCGAGCCGAAGCCGGGGCAGTGGTCGTTTTCCATCAGGTCATTGTCGATGGTCTTGGGGATGTGGATCGCGCGGAGTTCGTAGTCTGCGGCCTTCGCCTGCTCGTTGACGATGCGGACGGTGTCCGAGGAATCGTTGCCGCCGACATAGAAAAAGTAGCGGATATCATGGGCTTTCATGACCTCGAACATGCGCGCGCAGTATTCTTCGTCGGGCTTGTCGCGGGTGGAGAGTAGGCCGGAGGAAGGGGTTCCGGCAACCTGTTCCAGGTTGTGGGTCGTTTCCCGCGTGAGATCGACGAAGTTCTCGTTGATGATGCCGGAAACGCCGTGCACCGCGCCGTAGATGCAGGTGACCTGCGAGAATTTCCGGGCTTCCAGCGCAACGCCGACGATGCTCTGGTTGATGACCGGGGTGGGGCCGCCACCTTGGGCGACTAGGACTTTTCCTTCAAGACGGTTGCTCATACGCGCGGGAGGATTCCGGTTTCACCTCCACGCGGCAAGGAGATTCCTGAAATCAGGGGGCTGCTTGAAATCGTTTCCTTTGTGTGTGAACAATTCCGCCACGTGATTTCCGACTGCCCTTATCTGCCCGAACACGATCCCGGAAAACCGATGCGGCATGGGGTGGATCGCAGCGCCGCCTTCTATCTCGACGCGCTCGCCTTTGCTCAGGGTCATTGGCTTGCGGGAAAACCTGCGCAGGCGATCCTGCAACTCAACAAGGCTTTCTCCGCCGACCTGCGGGACGATGACCCGGTTTTGAAAAAGTGGCCGTGGCCCTACGCCGCGCTGGAGTGGATCTTGGAACACGCCGCCGACGGCACGGTGGGATTCCTCGGCAATCCGGTGCGCCATTTCCAGCACCTCGCCACGCGGATGAGCGGGCCGCGGCGGGAGGAGCGCATTGCCCGCGCATGGAAATGCTTCCACATCGCCCGGCGTGTCTTGCGCGGACGAGGCGATTTCCCGTTAGATGGTAGGCAGATCGCCCGGGAGGGGATTTTTATCCCTGTCCGGCTTTGCCCGAAATAGTGCTTGCCGGGTGCGGCGGGGGGCGGTGGAGTCACCTGAACCTTTAGCCCATCCGAACCATGTCGAACCAAGCCGCAGATTTCAACCCGAACGCCACCGGCTGGTGGAGCCAGCTAAAGCCTTACCAGCGCTTGGTTTTCATCGTCGCCACGCTGGCATGGATGTTCGATTGCCTGGATCAGCAGCTTTTCAATCTTGCTCGCAAACCCGCTATGGATGCTTTGCTCGGAGCCAAACAAGAGCTGATTCTTTTTGGTAAGTTTCCGATTCAGGCCGGTGCGCTCGCAACGTCGATCTTCGTATTGGGATGGGCGACGGGCGGTATGATTTTTGGCTCTTTGGGTGATCGCTATGGCAGGGCGAAGATGCTTTCCGTCACGGTGCTGCTTTATTCGATCGCGACGGGTCTTTCGGCGCTTTCGCAGAGCTTCACGGACTTCGCCGTCTATCGCTTCATCACCGGGCTGGGCGTCGGCGGGGTCTTCGGGCTTGCCGTGGCGCTCGTCGCGGACACGGTGCCGAGCCACATCCGGCCTCGTGCGCTCGGGGTGCTCCAGTCGTTTTCAGCGGTCGGAAACTGCGCCGCCGGTTTCATCGGACTTTCCATCGCGCTCACGGCGCTGGGTGAGGATCAGAATTATTGGAAGTGGCTGTTCGTGATCGGTGCCTTGCCGGCGTTCCTCGTCGCAACGATCCAGCTCCGCATGAAAGAGCCGGAATCTTGGACGCAATCCCGCGACAAGGCGCGCGCGGAAGGCAAGCGTGCGGGTTCCTACCGGGATCTCTTCGGGCACGCGGTCTGGCGCAGGCACGCGCTGTTCGGCATGGTGCTGTCCTGCGCCGGGGTCATCGGCTTATGGGGAATCGGGGTCTTTTCCTCTGACCTCGTGGGGGACATCGTCTCGCACAACCTCGCGCAGGCGGGAGCCGCGGCGGAGGAGGTCAACAAGGGCAAGCAGCTCTGGATGTCGCTTAACCTGCTCATGTTCAACGTAGGTGCCTTCGCGGGCATGCTTATCTTCACCCGCTTCGCGGTGAACCTCGGGCGGAAGAAATCCTTCGCGATCTTTTTCGCGGGTTCCCTGCTGGTGACGGTTTTCGTGTTCCAGATGATCGGGAAAATCAACGGCCGCTGGGACATCCTGTGGATGGCTCCGCTGATGGGCTTCTTCCATCTTTCGGTGTTCGCCGGATTCTCGATCTATCTCCCCGAATTGTTCCCGACGCGCCTGCGCGCCACCGGCGTCTCGTTCTGCTACAACGTGGGGCGCTACCTCGCGGCGCTCGGCCCGTTCACACTCGGCGCGCTGGCGGCCGGATTCGGCAAGACCGCCCAGAAAGCGGCGGCGGACGGCGCCCCGGCGGGGATTAGCGAAGCCGCCCTCGGCGCGCTCAAAACCGTCGCAAAGATCGATGCATTCCGCGACGCCGCATCCTGGATGTGCCTGATCTTCCTGCTCGGGATCATTGTCCTGCCCTTCCTGCCGGAAACCAAAGGCAAGCCGCTGCCGGAGGATTGAGGTTGCTATGGGAGGGGAAAAACGGTCGGAAAATGCTCAACGCCCCAATCCGGGACCGGAAACAGCCCAGGTGAACATTTCCCGACCCGTCAGCCGGATGGCTTGGGTTGCCCTAACGGAAGGCCGCCCGGAGGTTTTTCATGCTCTCCGCCGCGAGGTTTTCGGGGGGGATGGTGGTGTCGAAGACCTCGACGGAAACCCATTTGTCGTAGCCGCCTTGGATCAGTTCGGCGGCGATGGGGGGGAAGTCGATGTCGCCCATGCCGGGGCCGCGGAGGTTGGGGTCGTTGGCGTGGAAGTGGGCGGTCCAGGGCAGGAAGGTGCGGACGATCTGCGGGATGGGGCGGGTGTCGGCGGACATGGCTTTCACGTCGAGGTGGAGCCGGACGTTCGGTGAGTTGATTTTCTCTAACAGGGCGATGGTCTCGGCGGCGGTGTTGAGGAAGTTCGTTTCGGACGGGCCGAGGAACTCGAAGGCGATGGTGACGCCCGCCGCCGTGAGATGGGGGGAGAGGCGCTGAAAGAAATCGATGGTGCGCGCCTCGGCGTCCGGGCGCGACCAGGATGGATGGAGGGTGCGTTGCTGCGGGCTGCCCCAGACCATGATACCGCCACCCATGGTGGAGCAGAGCTCGGCGAGGTGGCGGGCGTAAGAGAAGGTGCGGGCTTGGACCGCGGGGTCGGGATCGGTTAGGTGGTAGCCTTCGGTTTTCGCGAGCAGCCAGTGAAAGCCGACCGTTTCAAGGCCGTGGTCGCGGACGATGGAGCCGAGCTTTTCCGCGTCGTCGATGGTGAGCGTTTCCGGATTTCCGAGGGTGAAGGGGGCGATCTCAAGGCCGGTGTAGCCGTGGCGGGCGGCCTCGGCGCAGGTGCCGGGGAAGTCGTGGGCGCGGAAGGTTTCGTTGCAGATGGCGAATTTCATTTTGCCCGATGTTTTTTGAAAATGGCTAGGGTGCGGTCGCGCTCGGTCTTGTGGTCGAGGCAGGGGAGGGGGTAGCCGTCGGCGAGCGGGCGTCCGTCCTCGGGAGGGGCATGGAAACGTTTCGGATGGATGTTTGCCAACTCGGGAATCCAGCGCTTAATGTATTTCCCGTCGGGGTCGTGCTTGGCGGTCTGCGACCATGGGTTTTGGATGCGGAAATACGGTGCGGCGTCGGCTCCGGTGCCGGCGGACCATTGCCAGCCGCCGTTGTTGGAGGCAATCTCGCCGTCGGTGAGGTGCTGCATGAAGTGGGACTCGCCGAGTTTCCAATCGATGTGGAGATCCTTGGTGAGGAACATGGCGGTGATCATGCGGACGCGGTTGTGCATGAAACCGGTCTTGAGGAGTTGGCGCATCCCTGCATCGACGATGGGGAAACCAGTGCGTCCCTGTTTCCAGAGCTCGAATTTTTCGCCCGGTTCGTCCCATGGCAGGCCTTTCCAATCGGTGTTGAACTCGTGGTCTAAGACATGCGGAAAGTGGTGGAGGATGGCGAAGTAGAATTCCCGCCAGGCGAGCTCCTTGATGTAGATGTCGATGGAGGCCTGCGCGGCGGGGGCGGCGGATTGGCGGGCTTCGGTGACCTTGCGGAAAAGGGTGCGCACGGAGATGAGTCCGTAGCGGAGATCCTGCGAGAGGCGGGAGGTGCCGTCCTCCGCGGGGAGGTCGCGGCGCGCGGAGTAGGTGGAGATGATTTGTAAAATAGCGCGATCCATGCGGAGGCGGGCGGCGCGTTCGCCCGCTTCGGGAAGCTCGGTGTCGGGAGCTTCTAAACCCCAGTAGGCGACCGTGGGGAGATCGAGCGATGGGATACCGTTTGGAGTGGAAAGCGATTTGGGTTTCGGCAGCGGGGCGGGTTTTTCCAGCGAAAGCCAATTTCTCGAAAACGGGGTGTAGACCTTGTAGGGGGAGCCGGATTGGGTGAGGGCGGCGGTGGGGTTGTGAAGGGAAACGTCGTCATGACCGTGGCAGCTGATGCCAAGTTGATTGCAGAGTGTTTCGAGTCTTGCTTCGACAGCTTTTCCAAAGGGGTCGGGATTGCGGTTGAAATGGATGGCGGTCGATCCGGTCTCGGTGATGAGTTTTCGCAGTTCCTCCACGGCATCGCCCTCACGGATGATGAGGCGACCTTGCAGGGTTTCCAGGTTCCTAGCCAAGGAGGCGAGACAGCCGCAGAGGAAATGCTGGCGGTTTGGGCCGGTCCAATGATGCGATTTTTCCCAACGACTCAGAATGTAAACCGGGATCACCGGCGCGCCATGGCTGGCAGCTTGATGCAGGGCGGTATTGTCGGCGACACGCAGATCACGACGGAACCAGTGAATGACAGGGAGCATTCA
>CAMBQC010000009.1 GCA_945869855.1 Prosthecobacter debontii | reverse complement strand
CAGCTGCCGGGCAAACTCCTCGCCCAGACCCGACGAAGCGCCTGTCACCATCGCGCAATCGAACATGTTTTCCATGCTCCCAGCAAAACCCCGCCCGGCGCACGCGCAACCCCTCATTCGCAAAAAAAACGCCACCCCGCGGACGGAATGGCGTTTTGAAAAGGATAGGGAACTTACTCGGCCTTGCCCTCGGCATTCACCTTGACCACGCGCAGCGGCAAGCGGATGAGCACCTCGTCGTCGCAGCCGATATCGATCGAGTAGATGCCATCTTCAGGGAAACGCAGGCCCTGCAGGTTCATCACGATGTTTCGTGTGAGAAAAGGCGCACCCTTGGGGAGTTGCACGTCGAACTCCGGCTTGATCGGCATATTGTTCGGATCGAGCGATTCGCCGTCCTCGTTGATGATGTTGATCGAGAGCTTGTGGCGGCCGATGTCTTCCTGCGTGAAGCAGAAACGCATCGCCAGCGAGCAGGCAGGATGCACCACCGGCAGTGCGCGGGCTGCAAGGGTGTCGAAGGTTCCGGAGATGACAAGCTTACCGTTGTAGTCGGCCGCAAAGTCACAAAGAGTAGCGATTTGGATGTCCATGTTGGTTGATTGGGGATGGTTGGTGATCCGGCAGACCCGGCAGGGCGCTGCGGCGCGACTTGTGTAAACTCTACATGCACAGAGGGTAAAGCCCAAAGCGTGCGCGGACGACATCCCGCAATTTACAGGCAGTCGGTTGACTTTTCCTTCTCCCACAGTCATAGCGCATACATGTCCATCGCATTACAGCCCAAGCCAAGAGTCATCAGACGGAAAGTTCGAATCTGCATCATTGCATCAATGTATAACGAAAGGTTCACTGATTCGCTCGCGGAAAACGCGATCGAAGAACTTGGTGAGGTTTTACCGATGTCACACATCGACTTGATCCGGGTAAGTGGGGCGTTCGAGATTCCGGCCACGGTTGCCAACCTTTTGGAGCGCGACAATTACAACTGCGTGATTGCCCTAGGTCTAATCATCCGCGGTGAGACCGGCCACGCGGATTTGATCGCTTCCTCCGTTACAAACGCCCTGCAGGGCATCTCCGTCCAGCACCGCATCCCCGTGATCCACGAGGTGCTGCTTGTTGAAAACGAAAAGCAGGCCCACGCGCGCTGCATCGGTTCCATTAAGAACCGTGGTCGCGAAGCCGCCCGCGCCGCCGCCAATATCATCGAAGTCTTCGCCGAGATCGCGAAATCGATGCGTTTGGAAGATAACCGGAAATCAAACTAAAGAAAATGTTGAGCCGCAGGCAAATCAGAGAATCCGCCATTCAATTTCTCTATTGCTCCGACCTGGAGGGTGGTTCGGATCCCACCGCCTTGCGCGAGCCGTTCTGGGAATTCCTCACAGAAAACGATCGTCGCAACCTGCAGGTCGCCACGTTCCGCACCGTCCACCACCTTGCCCATGGCCGCGAGGAAAGGCTGTCCGATTTTGTCGAACGCGCCCGCCCCGCGCTCGCCCACCTCACAGCCATGCCGCAAGCCGAATCCCTGAAGGAAGCCTTGACCCATCTTCTCGCATTGGAATCATCCTGGAGCATCGCGTTCACGAAGCTCGGCAAACTCCCCAAAACCGGCGAAGACTCCGCTGTCGCCGATGAGTTTTCGGACGCCCTCGGAAGCTTTTTCAGAACCGACCGCGACCTCGCCTTCCACCGCGAGCAGTTCCTACGTAGCGCCATCGATTTCCCGTCACTCAAACTCCATCTCGAACCCGTCACCGCCTCCGTCCGCCGCCTCCAGCGCATCTCCGACCGCGTCCGCATGGTGGAGCAGCCAGAGAATTTCCCAGAACAAACGGATCTTGCGAAACTCCGCGATTCGAAATCCGAGATCACCGTCCTACGTAACCGCACCGACGAACTTGTGGACGCCATCCTCGCCGCAAAAAGTGAGATCGACGCGAAGCTCGCTGCCATCGTCGAGAATTTCTCGCCCGCTCGAATTGATCCGGTGGATCGCGCCGTCCTACGCCTAGCTACTTACGAACTGATTCGCACGGACACCCCGCCCAAAGCGGTCATCAACGAAGCCATCGAACTCGCCAAACGCTTCGGTACTACAGACTCCGGGCGGTTTGTGAACGGAATTCTGGATAAGATAGCGAAAGGTCAGTCTAGTCATTGACTGGGATGCTAGGTGTCTCTCGGAACCTCTCCCAGGCACCTCCATATTTTTTCAAAGGAAGGAATGCTACGGAAAAACAGTTCAAGCCTTCCCCGCCA
This sequence comes from Prosthecobacter debontii, assembly GCA_945869855.1. Classification (GTDB taxonomy): domain Bacteria; phylum Verrucomicrobiota; class Verrucomicrobiia; order Verrucomicrobiales; family Akkermansiaceae; genus Luteolibacter. The sequence continues at coordinate 35,437 of CAMBQC010000009.1, read as the reverse complement.
ATTCGCGCCCCACAGGTAGAAAAGGCTCCCGGAGCGCCTTGCGGAAATCGAAGACGCCCTCGAAGTCCTCGGGCTTATCAGACTCCTGCCTACCGAAGACTTGTTCCTCGATAAGTTGGAAAACCATATTGCCAACATCGCGGCATTCCTTAACGCCCCACTCGTCCATGAGCGTGGCAGCCATAGGACCAAACTGCTCGAGCGCGAGATCGCGAAAACCACCGAGCAGTTCCATGCCACTGACATGACGGGCTTTCCCACCGGTTTCCTCCATGACCCTTTTCAGTGTGAAATCTAGGGACTCCTTGAGGAAAAAATAGGCCTGCCTGTCATAGCGCTCCTCACGGCGGATGATCGATTCGACGGACTGCTCAAACTGAAATGCTTGCATGCGGATTGGTATGCCAAACTGTCTTTGACCTGCCAAGCGCTTTCCCTCCCCGCTTGCGCATACCGCAAGAACAGCGCATCTTTACATCACCCCATGAGAATCGGCATCTTATTTCTAACAACCGCCCTCTGCTCCATCGCCGCGCCGACCGCGGTGATTTCCTGCCCCTGAGGCTTAGAAATTCCACATCTTGCCTTTCTCCGCGTCGGAGAAAACCTGCTGGCTCATCAGGTAGGAGCTTGGTGGGTTCGGCAGCACGGAGTCGTCTAGAACCGACAGCTTCGCGCCAATCGAGGAGTCCCATGGCTTGCTGGACGAAACGCTGATAGGAGTTCCGACTTTCACCATATCGAAAATCTTGCGCGCGGAATTCAACGGAAGGCGCACGCAACCATGGGTGCAGGGATAGGGTTTCACGAACCCCCAATGCATCCCGTAAGCGGGGCGGTAAAATGAAATCCAATAGGTCATCGGATATCCCGCGCCCGGAGAACTCGCCCGGCGACGGTGGCGGGTTTTGCTGAGGACGCGGTGCTCGCCCTTCGGGGTGGGGTTCGCTGTGGTGCCCACGGAGCAAGGGGTAGCGAGCAAAACCTCGTCCCCTTGCGTCACATAAACCCGTTGCGCGGAGGTGCTGATGTGGATTTTCACTGCACCGGTCGGCTTCTTGACGGAAGGATCAAAGGAAAACGCGCTACCTGACTTTGAAGGCATGGAGCAGGAGCTGATGACAATGGCCGCCGCTGTGAGCACGAAAGCATAAGATGATTTGGATAAACGATTCATGGTTGCTTGGGTAGTAGGTTGATAGCTATGCTTCAAATATCCGCGCAACACGCAACTCTCAAAGCGCAGAGATTTCGTAACATAGCCTAGCAGCTCTTTGCTTGTTGCTGAATGCATTGAATCCTCCTTCCTTGGAAATTATATTTTGAAAGTTGATACCTAGACTAACCTCATGCTCGCGTTTTCAACCTGCTGGAACAATAGCCGCCATATTGACGGCGAGGCAATGATCGGTGAGATTATCGATCTGGGTTTTTCTAACATCGAACTTTCCCACGGGATGACTGTCGCGAAAATACCGGGTATTCGTAAAGCTTTCGCAGCGGGCATGTTCACCTGCTCCGGCATACACAATTTTTTCCCTTCCCCTGTAGAGGTGATGATCGATGCACCCGATGCCTACGAATGCACCTCACACCGCCCCTTTGACCGGAAACGGGCGATGGACATGACCTTGAAATCGCTGGAACTCGCCGCCGAGTTCGAGGCGCGCTACCTCGTCCTACACTTGGGATCTGTGCCAATGAATACCGCAAAGTTCACCAAGCCGCTCACCAAACTCGTGGCCGCCGGGGAACAGCGCACGCCCCGCTACATTAAGGAAAAGATCGCTTTCATCAAAAAGCGGGAAAAGCTCGCGCCGCTCTACTATCATCGCGCCATCCAGGCGCTCGAGGAACTCACCCCGAAGGCGGAGGAATACGGCGTGAAGCTCGCCGTCGAGTCGCGCTCACGCTTCGAGGACTTGCCGAACGAGCGCGAGATGATCCGTCTCCAGAAACATTTCCGCGACAACCCGTGGATCGGTTATTGGCACGATTTCGGCCACGTGCAGCTCAAGCACAACCTCGGCCTGCTCGACCACTACGAATGGCTGGGAATGATCGCGCCGCACCTCATCGGCGGCCACGTCCACGATGTGCAATGGCCTGCCCGCGACCACCGAACTCCCTTCACCGGGATGCTCGATTACGAAACCATCCTGCCCTTTTTCCCAACCGGCTGCCCGCTCGTCTGGGAACTCAGCCCGACCCGCGAGGCCGATGAAATCCGTACTGCACTTGAGGTCTGGAAACGGAAATTCCCGGAGAGGGGATGATTTTAGTCCGCTCTCTATGGTCTTTTTATTTGACCGGGTAAGGAATTCGTCCACCCTACCCACCTATTTGAGACGCATTCTCAACAAAGCACCATGCACCGCCTCACCATTGCTCTATTGTTCTCCTGCGCAACCGCGAAGGCCGAGGAGCCGGACGTAACCGCCCTGCGCGAGACGATTTCCAAAATCGTGGACACTCAGACCCTGGAATCCAAGGAGCGCAAGGATTGGGAATCGCGCAAAGCCGAGTTCGCCGCGCTGCTAGAGCTCCACCGCAAGGAAATCGCCCTGCTCGACGAGGAACTGGATAAAGCCGGCCAATCCGCCCCCGGCCACGGCGAGTCGGCGGATACCATGAAACAGAAAATCGAATCCCTCAAGCAAACCCGACGCATCGCGACAGAAGCCGTCGCCCGCAATGTGCCCCGCGCGATCGCCCTGACAAAGCGTTTTCCCGATCCGCTACGGAAAGACTGTGAAGTGGAAATCGCCGCTCTCACGGCATGGGTTGCCGCCGACGAACCCCGCGAAGCCCTGCAATCCATCCTCTCCGTGCTTGCGAAAGCCCAGCAATTCGACCGCCGTTTCACACGCTCCATCGAGGTTCGCGACGGGCGGGAAGTGGATGTCATTTACCTCGGCCTCGCCCGTGCTTTCTACGCGGACAAGAAAGAGAGCGCGGGCATCGGCGAACCGGGTGCCGATGGCTGGAAATGGACGACGAAACCCGAAATCCGCGCCGAACTGCTCGCCGCCTTCGGCATGCTCGACAAGAAGCGCACCCCCGCCATGGTGCGCCTGCCTCTGGAAATCCAATAATCCTCCCTTTCCATGCACCTCTCCAAATCCTTGCTTACGTGGTTCGTCCTAGCGATTGCCCCGCTCGCCGCGCAAACAGAAGTCCCCGCCGCTCTCGAAAAAGCGAAGGCCGATCTCACTTCGACGCTCACCGGACTTGAGAAAACCCGCGCCGCCATTGCAGCGGAGAAGCCGGCCCTTTCCGCCGACTTCGCGAAAGCCGAGCTCGAACTCCGCGAGAAACGCCGCCTCGTCCGCATTGCACGTCTATCCAAGGAAGACCGCGCCGAGGAACTCAGACAGCTCCGCAGCGCACTCGCCGCCCGTCGCCAGGACGCCACCTACCTCGCCGGATTGCTGAAAGATCACGCGCTGAAAACCACCACTCTTTCCACCCCCGGAGCCGCGCCTTTGGAGGTTTCCCCGGAAATCATCGCCGCGAACCCGGACGCCCCCGCCGAAGCCCTCGCCGGACGCCTGCCCATCCTCGACGCCGCCATCGATCGCCTCGATGCCCTGCTCGGCGGCTCCACCGCGCCGGGAAAAGCTTCCGATACCCGTGGCAACATCCGCGAGGGCACCCTCGCCGCGCTCGGCCCCGTTTCCTTTTTCCTCTCGAACGACAAATCCGTGGGCGGCGATATCATCGCCTCCATGCCGGGCGATATCCCCCACTACGCGACGGGATCGGCGGAGGACGTCGCCGCTCTCATCGCCGGCAAAGAAAGCGCCCTGCTGCTCGACCCTACCGCCGGCCACGCCCGCGCGATGGACGAGATCGACGGCGGTTTCATTGACATGGTGCGCAAGGGCGGCCTCTGGGTTTGGCCCATCATGCTGCTGGCATTGGTTTCCATCATCTTCGGAATCATCAAGCTCGCCCGCTTCTCCCGTTTCCGCGAACCCACCGACGCGTGGGTCTCCGCGATCCTCGCCGCGCTCCGCACCGGCGACGGCGAGAAGGCCACCGCCCTCGCGGCAGGCCAGCGCCATCCCGCCGGGCCGGTCATGCAAAGGCTCGTCTCCGTCTCGGAAAACAGCGCGGATCTCGTCGAGGAAACGCTCTACGAACAGCTCATGGCCGTGCAGTCGAAGGCAACCTCGCTGCTTCCCGTGATCGCGATCACCGCCGCCACCTCCCCGCTGCTCGGTCTGCTCGGCACGGTTTCGGGCATGATCGCCACCTTCAACGTCATCACCCTCTTGGGCTCCGGCGATCCCAAGCCCCTTGCAGGGGGAATTTCCGAAGCGCTCATCACCACGCTCTTCGGCCTCGTGGTCGCGATCCCGGCGCTCATCCTCCACGCCTTCCTTTCGCGCCGAGCGCAAGGCATCGTGCAGACCACCGAGCGGCTCGGCCTTTCCTTCGTAAACGGACTCCGCGCGAAATGATTCACGCCATCCAGCTCACCATGGAAGAGGGCGGCCTCACCCTCTACGCGCTGCTCGCCCTCGCGGTCGCGATCTACGCGATCCTGTTCGGCGCATGGCGGCACCTCGCATCCGCCCGGGTGGCGATCTCCGAGAGGAAATGGCTGGCTCCGACCGGCATCGGCAAGGCGCTGCCATGGGAAACGAAAGCCCCCGATCCACGCGAGCTGCAGAGGTCTTTCGCAAGCTTCGAGCTCGACGAAATGGCTTGGATTGCGCGCCGCATCCCGTTCCTCACCGTCCTGATCACCTCCGCGCCCCTGCTCGGGCTGCTGGGCACGGTCGCCGGAATGCTCGAAACCTTCTCCGGTATGGCCGCCGATAACGCGGGCACCATCGACACGATTTCCACCGGAATATCCAAAGCCCTCGTGACCACCGAGGCCGGCCTGGTCATCGCCATCCCCGCCGCCTTCCTGCTGGCTCTGCTAAAACGCCAGTCCGAAACCACCCACCTCAAACTCCAAGCCCAGCTCCACGAACGCCTGGCGGGGAACCTACCCCTGACCCCTATACCCTGACCCATGCGTCGCTTCCGCCACAGCACCAACTCTGAGACTCCGGAGAGCATCGACATCTCGCCGCTGATCGATGTCGTGTTCCTGCTTCTCATTTTCTTCATCGTCACCACTGTGTTCGTGAAGGAAACCGGCGTGGAAATCTCGAAGCCTCGCGCCGCCTCATCCGAGGATCTAGAGCGCCAATCCATCCTCATCGCGGTTACCAACGAAGGCCGCGTCTGGCACGGCGGCCGCGAGATCGGGCAGGACGGGGTGCGCGCCGTCGTCGCCGCCCTGCTTGAGGAAACCCCGGAAACCCCCGTCATCATCCGCGCCGACGCCACCACGCCCACACAGGCCACCGTCTCCGTCATCGACTCCGCGAAACTCGCCGGAGCTGAATCCGTATCCCTCGCAACCGAGCGTTAAGTTGCAAAATTCAAAAATCAATTTTCAACAAAACGCCGCTGCGCTCTCTAACAATTTCCAATCACTGCTATCCCGTTGAATGTTTCCACACAACCCAAGTCTTCCTTGAAATTTGAACTTTGAGCTTTGAATTTTAAATCCACCATCATCGGCCTCGCCGCGTCCGCGCTATTGCTTGCGGTGCTGGGCTTCGCGCGGATATTCGTGGTCTCCGCAAAATTTCCCGATCTCGCGATCCGGGAAATTGAGACTGTCAATTTCGAGCCTCCGCCACCACCTCCGCCGCCGGAGGAACCACCACCCGACGCCCCTCCCCCGCCGCCGTCACTTACGAACATTTCCACCCTTCCCGATCCCTCGCGCATTCCCGTCCCGCAGGCGGATATACCGATGGATATCACCCTGCCGGTGGAAAGTTTCCACGCGGATCTCGCACCCGCGCCACTTCCAATATCGCCCGAAGCAATGCGGGTGGATCAGTCGAAGCAGTTTTTCAAAAAGGAGCAAAACTACACGCCCGCGCCGCCGCCGCCCGTCGCGAAATCCCACTACAGCACCAGCGAACTCGATGGCACCCCGCGCCTCCTCCGACACGGCTCGACCACGTTCCCGGTAAGCCTTGCCCGGCAAGGCGTATCGCGCGGCACGGTCGTCTTCGAGGTGGAGCTTTCCACCTCTGGCTCGGTCAGCGTCCGCCGCGTCGTTTCCTCCACGCACCCGGATCTCGTGGCACCCGCCCGCCGCGTCGCCGCCAGCGCACGCTTCACCCCGCCCAAGCGCAACGGCGAAGCCGTCAAAGCCATCATGCGCTGGCCCATCATTATAGAAAAGTGAGTTTCGTTAGAAGTTATTCGTCATGAGTTATTTGATAAAACGCATCGGAATCCCTTTGGTCTCTGGCCTCTGGCTTCTGACCTCTATGCCGCAGGCATTCTCCGCCGAGCCCCTCCCGCTTTCCACCTCGTATTGGAAAGACCCCGCCTTCCTGAAATCCTTCAACGGCTCCTACCGCATCGAGGCGCGCATCGAGCCGAGCGTCACCACCGAGGAGCGTGGGCTGCTCGTGGAAGTGCAGAACCTGATGGCCGCCGGAAACCGGACGGGCGCTTTGGAGAAAATCCGCTCCAACCCGCTCACGGACAAATCCCCCGCCCTCACCTTCAACCTCGCGAACCTCCTTTTCGAAACCGGAGAGATCGATAAGGCCATCGCCGCCTACGAGTCCGCGCTCAAGGAATACCCCTCCTTCCGCCGCGCCCACCGCAACCTCGCGCTCGCCCTCGTCCGCGACAACAAGCTCCCCGAAGCCCTCGATCACCTCACCGAAGCGATCCGCCTCGGTGATGCGGAAGGCAGCACCTACGGCCTGCTCGGCTACTGCCGCCTCGCCCGCAAGGAGTTCGCCAGCGCCCTGCAGGCCTACCGCATCGCGCAGGTCACCGAGCCGGATGTGGCGGAGTGGAAAGCGGGCGTCGCGCAATGCCTGCAGGAAACCGGCGGGAAGGAGGAAGCCGTCGCCCTGCTCGACGAGGTCATCGCGCTCCGTCCGCTCGAAGCCTCCTACGCCGTCCTGCTCGCCAACATCCACCTCGACCTCGACCGCCCAGACTCCGCCGCGAAAGCCCTCGAACTCCCCTACCGCCTCGGCATCCTCCCGCCCGATCCCACCCTAATTCTCGCCGATCTCCATCTCCGCGCGGATCGTCCCGATGCCGCGAAAGCCGTCACGGATGCCGCATTCGCGAGGGAAACGAAACCCGGCACCACCACGATCCTTCGCCTCATCAACACCGCCTCATCCCAAGGCAACTGGCCTTTCGCAAAAGACCTTCTCGCCAAAGCGGAAACACTTGAACCCTCCCGCCCCATGAACCTCGCCAAAGCGCGTTACCTCATCGATTCGGAGGAAGACCACGCCGCCGGAGCCAAGCTGTTAGAGAAACTCGTTTCCGATGATCCCACCGACGGCACCGCCCTCATCGCGCTTGCGAAGCACCACGCCGACTCCGGCCAACCCGGCTCCGCCGAACTCCTGTTAGAGCGCGCCACCGCCGACACCCTGAGCGCCTACGAAGCCCACATCGAACTCGTCCGTCTCCTCGTCGCCCAATCACGCTACGCCGAAGCGTTGAAATCCACCGACGCCGCCCTCGCACTCAACCCCACGGAACAGCTCAAAAATTACCGCAAGGCCTTGGCCGAAACCGCCTCCGCTGCCGAGTGACCATGAAACCTTTCCTCTTCCTCATCGCCTCCGCCGCTTTATGCTTGGCTCTTCCCGAGGAAGGCCTTCTGTTAGACCTCGACGCCGCGAAAGGCCTCACCCTCGAGGATGGTGACAAGGTATCCGCTTGGGAAAACCAAGCACCCGCCGCAAAGGCGAAACTCTTCGTGAAACAGGACGAGGGACGTAAGGAGAAAGGCAGCGGTCGCCCGACCTTGCGCCCCGCGATCCCCGAACTCAACGGTAAGCCCGCCCTCGTTTTCCGCAGGCAGGAACTCGTCTGCATGGATGAGGACACCTTCGACGGCCTCATCACCGGCAAAGGCCACACCTGGCTCGCGGTCATCTCCGTTTTCCCACAGCAAGACGGCTTGAAGGATGTGAACTCTTTTTTCGGAAACCTCCGCAACGGCGCGAAATACGAAGGCGTCTGGGGCTGCGTGAACGACGACAACACCCTCTGGTACGGCGTCCGCAACAGCCTGACTTTCGGCCGCTTTGACAAAAACAACCCGCAACTCCTCGGGCCAATTCTGGAAACCGGGAAATTCCACATCGTTGGAGGGCGCATGGCCGCCGGAGCTGGCACGGCGAAACTCGAACTCTTCGCGAACGGTGCGAATCCCGTCGCCACCGCGGAAATCCCCGTCGAAGCCGCCGCGAATCCCTCGAAAATGACCCTCGGCCAGGAGCGCGACGCCATCGAGCATCCCGGCCACGAATCCTTCGACGGCGAAATCACCCGTTTTCTCATCTGGGAACGCCCGCTGACCGAGACGGAACTCACCAACACCATCGCGACCCTTCTGAAGACATACATCGAAAAATAAAGCTTCCTCGATCAAAAATCGGTAATCTGAAGTGGCCTCGCCAAACGGAGCCATAAGGCTCCATTAAACCCTTATAGAATAAAGGATGGTGGGCAGGGCTGGATTCGAACCAGCGTACTCAATGAGAGCAGATTTACAGTCTGCCGCCTTTAACCACTCGGCCACCTACCCGGTGCCACTTGCGCGGGGCGGGATGTTTGGATTCGTGGCGGGAGGCTGACAAGCAAAAAGAGGGCGGAGCAGAGTTTTTTCGAAACCGTATGAGCAGTCCCAAAAGAATCTACTTTGTATCCAAATGGATTCCCATTCTTATAACGCCCATGCCATCCCTTCTCATCGCCGTCGGCTCATTGGTCGCCTATCTCATCGCCTACCACACCTACGGGCGCTGGCTGTCGCGGAAAATTTTCGGGCTCGATCCGGCGAATAAAGCACCCTCGGTGGAGTTCGAGGACGGTGATGACTTTGTCCCGACCTCGAAAGGTGTGGTCTTCGGCCACCATTTCACATCTATCGCGGGTACGGGGCCCATCGTCGGTCCGGCACTGGCGGTGATCTGGGGTTGGGTGCCGGCGCTGATTTGGGTGCTTTTCGGATCGATCTTCATTGGGGCGGTGCATGACTTCGGATCGCTGGTTGTTTCCATGCGGAACAAGGGCCAGACGGTGGGCGACATATCGGGGCGTGTGCTCGCGCCGCGCACCCGCATTCTTTTTCTCTCCATCCTGTTCATGGCGCTGACCATCGTACTGGCGATCTTCGGGTTGGTGATCGCGAACGTGTTCCGGATGTTCCCTTCGTCCATTTTTCCATGCGTCGTGCAGACACCCATCGCCGCGGCGATCGGGTTCTGGCTCCATAAGAAAGGCAAGAGCCTGCTAGTGCCTTCGATTCTGGCGCTAGGAGTCATGTATCTGAGCGTGGCGTTCGGGGACTGGGGTTTTCTGCATTCCTTTAACACCACCCTCGCCGCTTGGCCGGTCATCGCGTGGGTCATCGTCCTGCTTGTCTATTCCTACATTGCCTCCGTGCTGCCGGTATGGACGCTGCTCCAGCCGCGGGATTACATCAATTCCCTCCAACTCCTTTCGGCGCTCGGGCTGGTGGTGGTGGGGCTGGTGGTGGCGGGCCTGTTCGGATTCGGCAGCGGGTCGGAAAAACAGTCGCTGGAGATTGTCGCCCCTGCGGTCCGTATGGGGACTGACGCTCCCTCCGGTGCGCCATGGATTTTCCCTTTCCTCTTCGTGACCATCGCGTGCGGGGCCGTTTCGGGATTCCATTGTCTCGTTTCATCCGGCACGTCCTCGAAGCAGCTGAAATGCGAGACCGATGCTCAGTTCGTCGGCTATGGATCGATGCTGACCGAGGGTTTCCTCGCGGTGCTGGTGATCCTAGCCTGCGTGGCGGGCATCGGCCTCGGCGTACCGGAAATGATTGCGGGTAGCGCCACCGGAAAAACGCTCGTGGGTGAGGCCGCCTACAACGCCAACTACTCCGAGTGGGGCACTGCCAGTAAAGGAGCGATCTCGGCATTCGTTTCCGGATCGGGAAATTTCATCCAGGCATTGGGAGTGGGTGCCGCGTTCGCGACCGCGCTGATGGGGGTTTTCGTGGCCTCGTTCGCGGCCACGACGATGGATTCCGCCTGCCGCTTGCAGCGTTATGTGACGCAGGAACTAGGAGCCGCCATCCACTTTAAGCCGCTGATGAACAAGCACGTCGCCACGATCTTCGCGATCACCCTCGCGGGCTTGATCGCCGGAATGCCGGCGGCGGACGCCGACTACTCCGTCGAGAATCTCGGCAAGGGCGGACTCGTCCTCTGGCCCCTGTTCGGCGCCACGAACCAGCTCCTCGGAGGTCTGGCATTTCTTGTGATCCTGTTCTGGATGTGGCGTAGGAACATGCCGATCTGGTTCGTGGCGATACCCGCCGTATTCATGCTCATCCTGCCCGCCATCGCCATGGTCTCGCAGCTTTTCGCGGGGGATGCGGCATGGCTCACGGGAAAAAATCCGAACTACCTGCTTGCTACGATAGGCATAGTAACTCTCGCGCTGGAGGCGTGGATCCTCGTGGAAGCGGCGAAGGCCTGGCCGAAGGCGAAAGGCGTGCTGGAGAAAGCCGCCTGATCATTCCTCCATCGCCTCGGCGCGGGAGATGAGGGCGCGGGCGGCGTCGAGGTTGCGTTTTTCGGAAATCCAAATGTCCGCCAAGGCGCGCATGGCGGCGGCGGTTTCCTTTTTCGATTCCTTGGGAAAGGTGCGGATTGCGTTGCGCAGGCGTTCCTCGGCGGCTTTCACCTGGCCTTGGGCGAGGAGTTCCTTGGCGGACTCCAGCAGGAAAGCCGGATCCATATCGGCGGGATTTGCCAGCATCGCCTCGGCCTCGCGGAAAAGCCGTGCGGCGGAGTCCTTCGTCTCGGGATCGCGGGAGGTGGCGATGGCGAGTTTCATCATCAGCTTCGCATCGTCGTTGTGGCGGAAGACGGCTTTTTCCAAAAGGATCCGCGCGGCCCGGAAATCGCCGGCCGCGGTGAGTTCGTCGGCGAGTTCCAGGAATTCCTCGGCCGTGCCACCGCGTATCCCGAGCAACTCCGCCGCGTGGCTGCGAGCTTCCGTGAGCTGACCTTTTTGGCGGAAATGCTTCGCCAGCGATTCATGCGCCAAGGCTTTCTTCGGGTGCACGTCAAGCACCTCGCGCAAGATCTTCACGGCCTCATCCTCCTGCTTGTCCGAGAAAAGCAAGATTCCCAACCGGATCTTGAGATCGAGCGATGAAGGCCGCGCCTCCACATGTTTCCGGAGGATACTGATCGCCTTGCCCAATCTGTCGGCCTGGCGGAAGTGATCGCTCGCCGCCCGCGCGATCCGAGACCATTCGGGATGCGATTCCAGCGCCTCCGAGAAACACTCGTCGATCCGCGCCGCCGCCGCCTCATCGCGACTGTCGTAGAGGCTTTTCGTGGTGGCCACGTAATAGTTCACAGCCTGTTCGGAATCCGTGGCCAGCATCCCTAACAGCTCCCTGGCGCGGCCATCGTCGCCACGCTCCCGCGCTACGCGGACGAGCCGCTCGACGGCGATGTAGGCGCCCGGCATGGTTTCGTGGACTTTCCCATAGAGCTCCTCACGTTTCCTCTGCGCAAGCGCATCCCCCTTTCCCACGTCCCCGAGGAAATCACCATACTCGAGGGCGATGAAAGTCTCATCGGGGCGCGCCGCCATCACCCGCTCGTAGGTTTCCAAGGCAGCGGCGCGATTGCCTGCCTCCATGCTCGATTCAGCGATGATCCTTACCAGCGGCATCGCCAGCGGATCGGCTTCGTAGGCTTTCACGAAGCGTGCGGCGGCCGCATCCGCATCGCCGCGTTCACGTTCCAGCACGCCGCATGAAAAGTCCAGAAGCCCGCCGCCGTATGTTACGGCCAACGACAGCAGGTAGGGCAGCCACGCTTTGCGCATGCGCCTGACTACACAGCGATTCCCACGATGAAAAGCCTACATGCCCTCCTTTTTCTCGCGATATGCATGGCACCGCTGCACGCTGCGGAAATCCCACCCCATCCGCGCCTGCTGGTGACCGCGAGCGATTGGGTAAAACTGCCCGCCCGCATGGCGGCGCAACTGGAGGTCGCCGCGGTGATCAAGATCTGCATCTACCGGGCGGACCAAACGCTGGATGCGGATACCCTTTCATACGAACTCACGGGTCGCCGCATGCTTTCCGTTTCCCGCAATGCGGTGGAGCGTGTCCTCGATCTCTCCACCGCATGGAAGGTGACCGGCGACCGCCGCTATCTCGAACGCTGCCGAAGGGAAATACTTTCCCTCTGCGCGTTCAAGGATTGGCACCCGGAGCATCACCTCGACACCGCCGAGATGCAGGCCGCCGTAGCCATCGGATACGACTGGCTCCACGCGGATCTCAGCGAGGCCGACCGCAAAACGATCTCCGCCGCACTGTTGGAAAAAGGGCTAAAGGCCACCCTCGCCGAAAAGCGGGTGTTAGGTCGGGACAACAACTGGAACCAGGTCTGCAACGGCGGCATGGTGCTTTCCGCCGTCGCACTTCTCGACATAGCGCCGACGCTGGCTCTCTCGGCTCTCGCTGAGGCGCGGGCCCACATCCCCATCGGGCTGGAGGCCGGTTATCCGCCCGATGGAGCCTACTCCGAAGGCGCGGGATATTGGGGTTATGGCACGATCTACTCGATCCTTACCGCTGAGGCGCTGCGCACCGCACAGCTGCCCGGCGCCGGCATCACCGAGCATCCCGGATTTCTGGAAAGCGGATCCTTCGTGGCGCTGGCCTACGGCAACTCCGGCCTGATGTTCAACTACGGGGATAACGGGGAAAGCAAGCGGAGCGCCACCGCCGCGATCGCATGGATGAGCCGGGAAAACCGCAGCGCCGCCATCTGGAGCGCTTTCGGGAAGGGCTTCCTTGAAATCGATCCCAACCGCGCCGAGAGCTTCCTCGCGCTTGCCGCCTTCTGGATTCCTGATCCGAAAGACATGAAGGGCGCGGGCTTGCCGCTTCATTACGTGGGAACGGGAAAAAGCCCCATTGCCATCCACCGTACGGGCTTCGCAAAAAACGATCTATTCCTCGGCATAAAAGCGGGTAAGGCCAAAGTGAACCACGGCCACATGGACGCCGGATCCTTTGTCCTCGATCTCATGGGACAGCGCTGGGTTTCCGATCTCGGCCATCAGGAATACCACTCGCTGGAAAAGACCGGCATGAACCTTTTCTCAATGACCCGGGACAGCCCGCGATGGACGGTGTTCCGCCTGAACCAAACCTCGCACAACACCCTGACTTACAATAGCCGGCCGCACGACATCAACGGGGCGGCGAGAATCATATCCTCCAGCGGACCGCCCGTTAACGAAACCCTTCTGGACATGGCCGCACCGCTCGGACTGCCGGAAGGCGCGAGCGCGATACGGAGTTTTGTCATCGACGGCAAGTCCACCGTTATTGTCACTGACACGCTCAAGTGTTTGAAACCCGGCGATACGATCGACTGGCACATGATGACCCGCGCCAAAGTCATGGAATCAGGCAAAGGCTTTTCGCTTTCCCTCGGCGGCGAGAAACTCTTGCTGGAAATCGCATCTCCCCAGGAACGCAACCGTTCCGCCCGCGCCGCCGATCCGCCGCCTTCCGATTTCGACAAGGCGAACCCGGAGTTCACGAGGATCAACCTCAAGGTGCAGGCAGGCGCAGATGGCGAGTGCCGCATCAGGGCGGTTTTCCAACCGGCGGATTAGGGCGCGCAACGCAGGGCGGCGAATGCTCGCGGGAAATAAAAATTTGGTTCTTGCTAAACATCATGTATAGGGGCGTAGTGGTAATTCGAACGGATTAAGAATGGTTTGCTCGCTTTTTGTTTGGTCCGTGACGCCAGGATCGGAGGAATCGCTTTAGGAAAATTGGCGTCACGAAATAGAACAAATGGATATTTATGTGGGCAACCTGCCCTACACAGCAACTGAAGGAGACGTCTCTGACCTCTTCGCCGCATACGGCCCCGTCGAACGGGTCAAAATCATCACCGACCGTGATTCCGGACAATCCAAGGGATTCGCATTCGTGACACTCGGCGACCAGTCCCAGCTCAATGCGGCCATCGAAGGTCTCAACGATCAGGATTACCAAGGCCGCGCACTCCGCGTGAACGCCTCCGAACCCCGTGAAGCACGCCCGAGCGGCGGTGGTGGATACGGCGGCGGCGGCGGTGGTGGTGGCTACAAAGGCGGCGGCGGCGGCGGTGGAAACCGTGGCGGCGGCGGTGGATACGGTGGCGGCGGCGGTGGCGGCGGCTACAAAGGCGGCGGCGGCGGCGGTGGAAACCGTGGCGGCGGCGGCGGTGGTGGTGGTGGTGGTCGCGACAGCGGACGCTGGTAACACCCCAACCCGGGCTCACGCCCGATGAAAAATCTATCGCCCGGTTTCCGACATGGAGGCCGGGCGTTTTTTATTTCAACGGAATTGGTTTTGCTCCGCGCGATAATCGTAACCTGCCTCCCCCAGCTTCCGCCTCAAATCCTGCTCGGGCAGATCATGGGTTTTCACCAGATCCTCGAGCGATTCCGAATGGTTCCGCAGTTCGGTATTTACCAAACCAACGAGTAGATGCGGATCCATGCACTTCCATTTTGAAAAATCCATATCACGATCCTGCGTATGCCGATGGTTTTCCGCAAGCGACAAGCAGACCGGAGGATTTAAAAAATCAACCGTCCCGCTCCATGACCCGACCGTTTGGACGGGTCGACAGGAAGGTTCGCTCATGATTCCGTTTGGTTCCGCATGAAATCCGCGACCTGGAAGAAGAGCTGATCGAGGAACAAGCGGGCGAGAGGCGGAACTTGGGTTTCGTCCATGGCCTCACTCATGAGCTGGAGCCAGCGATCGCGCTCCGCGATGCCGATGCGGAACGGCATGTGCCGCATCCGCAGGCGGGGGTGGCCGCGTTTTTCCATGTAGGCATCGGAGGCACCGAGGCGGAAGAGCATGAAATCGGCGAGGCGTTCCTCCGAGCCTTCCCAATCGTCATCGGGATACATCGGGCCGATGAGATCGTCGTGGCGAACGCGCCGGTAAAAGGCCGCGACCATGGCGCGGATGCCGGCTTCGCCGCAGGCTTTCATCACGTCGGCTTCGGTGGGGGTGATCATGTTGGAGAGCTGTGCTTTCAGCCGGCTTGGTATGTATTGGAAAATTTCCGGTGACGGATGATCGAGATGATGAAGAGGACGAGGGTGATAAGGGCGAAAGGGACGGCGATCAATGATCCATACAAATACAACCCGCGGAAGATGTCGCCAGCAAGTTGCTCTGGATTTGCTGCACCTGCGGTCTTGAGTTTGCCAAAGGCCCTGATCATTCCCAGCACTGGTGCCGCGATTCCGATACATACGGAGAGAGCCAATGAAATGGCTGAGATCCAAATCATCTTTCCCCAGAATTTGCGCTTCTGTTCGGCGTCGTATTATGTCGCGGAGGGTTGCATATTTTTTCAGAACGGCG
Organism: Prosthecobacter debontii; assembly: GCA_945869855.1. Lineage (GTDB taxonomy): Bacteria > Verrucomicrobiota > Verrucomicrobiia > Verrucomicrobiales > Akkermansiaceae > Luteolibacter. Next base: position 19,908 of record CAMBQC010000009.1, on the reverse strand, counting down.
GCGACCGAAGATCGCCGCTACGTTACATCCCTGCCTCGGCGAGGCGCTCGGCCATTTCGTGTTTCATCAGCTCGGCGGTGACTTCGGTGAGCTCGCCGGACATGATCGCGTCGAGGTTGTGGGAGGTGAAGCCGATGCGGTGGTCGGTGCAGCGGCTTTGCGGAAAATTGTAGGTGCGGATCTTTTCCGAGCGGTCGCCGGAGCCGATCAGCGACCGGCGGTTTTCCGAGTAGGCGGCTTGTTGCTCCTGAAGTTTCTTCTCGTAAAGACGGGTGCGCATGATCTGCAAGGCCATTTCCCGGTTCTTGATCTGCGAGCGTCCATGCTCGCAGCGGACGTAAAGGCCGGTGGGAAGGTGGAAGATCTGCACGGCGGAATCGGTCGTGTTCACGTGCTGGCCGCCCGCGCCGCCGGAGCGGCAGACCTCGATGCGGAGGTCGTTCGGATTCATGTCCACATCGATCTCCTCAGCCTCGGGGAGGACGGCGACGGTGATCGTGGAGGTGTGGATGCGTCCTTGCGTCTCGGTGGCCGGGACGCGCTGCACACGGTGCACGCCGGACTCGTATTTCAGGTGGCGGAAAACCTCGTCGCCGGTGATTTTCAGGATGACCTCCTTGAAACCGCCGACCTCGGAGGGCGAACTTTCAAGGTGCTCGCTCTTCCAGCCTTTTGCGTCGGCGTAGCGTTGGTAGGCGCGCATCATCTCACCCGCGAACAGCGAAGCCTCATCGCCGCCCGCCCCGGCGCGAATCTCGACGAGGGCGTCTCGGTCTTCGTTCGGGTCGGCGGGGAGCAGAGCGTATTGCATGTCCTCCCGGAGCTTTGCCACGGATTTTTCCAGCTCCGGGATTTCCTCGGCGGCCATCGCGGCAAATTCTTTCTCGTCCGCCTTTGCAAGCTCGCGGTTGTCCTCGAGCTGTGTCTCGGTGCTTCGCAGGGTTTCCCATAGATCCAGCGTCTGCTTCAGCTTGCGGTGCTCGCGCAGGATCTCGGTGGCGCGCTTCGGATCGGAAAACAGGTCGGGATCGCCCACGGCCTCCTCGAGGGCGGCGAAGCGTTCCTTGCGTTTGGAAATGAGATGGGTGTAGTCCATGGGGAAATTTCAAATTTCAAAATCCAACTTTCAAGCAAGACTGGACGGGCGGAGTCCTAGCGTCGAATCGGCGGAGTGTCCAATCTTCGCAGCATGATGATTTCACGCCTGACATGAAACACCCGCCCGCTACCCTCGTATAAAGCCTTTCCCTTCTTCGTTGAAGGTTGGACTTTGAATTTTATGAAACCCATCCTCCTGCCCCTCCTCGCCGCCGGTGCCGCGACCGCGGTCATTTCGACCAAGCCTCCCGAGCTGACGGGAAAATGGGTGAAGCACAAAATCAGCAACTACTTCTGGGCGGAGGGCGCGTGCGCGGCCGATGTGAATGCCGATGGCAAAGCCGACATTTTCAGCGGGCCGTATTGGTATGCCGGGCCGGATTTCAAGACACGCCACACCGTTTACCCGGACGGTATCACCTTCAACGCAGGTGAAAAGGGCACGATCCCTGGTTTTGAGGGCGAACTGAGCGGCAAAAACGCCTACTCCGACAATTTCCTCTCCTACTCCCACGACTTTAACGAAGACTCCCGGCCCGACTACCTAGTGATCGGCTTTCCCGGAAAGGAAACTTTTTGGTATGAGAATCCCGGTGAAAAGGAAGGCCATTGGCCACGCCACACGGCGCTAGCCTCCACCGATAACGAATCGCCCATGCTCGTTGACATCAACGGCGACAAGCGCCCCGATCTCCTCTGCATGTCCGGCGGAAAAATCGGCTACGCGACCCCCGATCCCGCCAACCCCACCGCCCCGTGGAAATGGAACGCCATCACCCCGGAAGACAAGAAATCCTTCCAACGCTACACCCACGGCATCGGCCACGGCGACGTCAATTCCGACGGCCTCACCGACATCCTCGAAAAGCGCGGCTGGTGGGAGCAACCCGCCGATTGGGACGGCGCGGCCCCATGGAAATTCCACCCCGCACCCTTTGCCGACAAAGGCGGCGCACAGATGTTCGGAACCGATGTAAACGGCGACGGCCGCACCGATGTGATCACCTCCATCGACGCGCATGGTTACGGCGTCGCTTGGTTCGAGCAGAACGCGGACGGCACATGGAAACGCCACCTGCTCACCGACACCCCGCAGGAAAAAGGCTCCACCGGCGTAGCCTTCACCCAGCCGCACGCCCTCGACCTCGCCGACATCAACGGCGACGGCACCCTTGACATCATCACCGGGAAACGCTTTTGGGCGCACGGCCCCGCCGGAGATCCCGAGTCCGACCAGCACCCCGTCATCTACGCCTTCCTCCTCACCCGCAAGGACGGCCAGGCCACCTACACCGCCGAGATCATCGACGCCGACAGCGGTGTAGGCTGCCAGGTCATGGCCGCCGATGCAAATGGCGACGGAAAGCCCGATATCATCGCGGCGAACAAGAAGGGGTGCTTTGTAATTTGGCGGAAGTAGTCTTTCACCCGCCCGTTCTGAAATCCCCACCGAGGGCGAGGTGGAGGTCGAAGCGGTTCTGGAGGCGCTGGTTGCGTAGGCGGATGATGGAGGCTCGGGCGTTGTTGGCGCGGCGCTGGGCTTCCAGAACGGAGAGGATATTCGGGTTCACGCCCTCGGCGTAATCGCGCTCCGCCTGCTTTTCCGCGAGGCTGGCCTGTTCGACTTCGCTCTTGAGGAACTTTTCCTGGATGGCCAGCGAGCGGTCGGCGGCGAGGGTGGCTTCGACTTCCTGGAACGCTTCCAGGGCGAGCTGGGCATACTCGTTGACGAGGCGGTCGTTGCCTGCCAACGCGCCCCTCGCACCGGCGGCGAGCGCACCGCCATCGAAGAGCACCTGATCGACACGGCCGGTAATGTTGGCGATGAGGAAATCGGGATTAAGGAGATCGGAAAGCCTCACGCCCGCCGTGCCGCCACCAGCGGTGAGTGAAAAATCGGGGAGCAGGGATTTCCGCGCGGCATCCGCCCGTTTCGCGGATGCAAAGAGGCGGGCCCGGGTGGCGGCGAGATCCGGGCGGCGCTCCACCATGCTGGCGGGGATCCCGGCGGGAACCGAACCGGGGAGTTCCGGCAGAACGCTGGCTGCGCGTGACTGCCCGCCGGGGTAGCGGCCTTGCAAGACCTCCATCGTGCGGGCCGCGTTGCCGCGATCGAGCTTGGCCGCCTCCACGGCCCTTTCCGCTGCGAAAACGTTCGTGCGGGCGAACTGGATATCGAGCGCGCCCTCGCCGGTAGCCTTATAAGTGCGCTCGATGATGCGCAGGTTTTTGCGAAATGAATCGAGCGTAACCTCCGCGAGATCGACCTCCTGCTCGGCGGAGATGAGATTTACGTAAGCCTTCGCGGCATTCGCAGCGAGCGACAAGCGGGCACCCCGGAAATCCTCGAGGGCCGCCCGCTCATCTGCCTCGACGGCGCGGGTGAGATCGCGCAAGCGCCCCCAAAGATCCGGCTCCCATGAGGCCGCGAGGTTGAGTCCGTAGCTCTCTATCCTCGGCACTCCCGAACCATCGGTAGCTCCGCCGCGCGTCCCCGCATCAAGGGTCGGAAGTTGCCGCGCGCGTGCGATGATCGTTTCCTCTTTCGCCGCGCGCAGTCTAGCAGAAGCCGCCTTGAGCGAGCGGTTGTGGGCGAGTGCCTCGTTCACGCTCCGTTTAAGCCCCGCGTCACTGAAATCCGAGAGCCAGCCGGTGGAAATTTTCCCTTCCGTCCCGCTGGAAGCCTCCGCCCATGTGCCGGGCGTGCGGAACGCGAGATCATCGACGGGCGATTGAAAACCGCAGCCGGATAGGAGCAATAAAGCCGCAAGTATTCCGCCAAAGGCTTTGGACTGCGGCAGCCTGCTGCCGCTTTCCGGGTAACAGCCTGCTGTCCCCGGCGGAGGATAGGGAATGATCATGCCTCGCCGTGCCAATGCCGTCCGGTCGCAGCGAACTGCCTGACAGGAAGCGGCAGCAGGCTGCCGCAGTCCAAGGAGCCGTGACTCGCTTGGCTCTGATTTCATAGCCTTGCGAGGATCGCGTCGCCCATGCCGACCGTCCCCACCTTTTTCTCGCCGTCTTTGCCGGTGGCGATGTCTCCGGTACGTAAACCATCGGCGATGGCTTTCGCGACGGCGGCCTCGATGGCGTCGGCGGCTTCCGTTTTCCCAAGGGAGAAACGCAGCAGCATCGCCAGCGAGAGGATCTGCGCGATCGGGTTCGCAATCCCCTGCCCCGCGATGTCCGGAGCAGAACCACCCGAAGGTTCGTAGAGGCCGAAGTAAAGTCCGTCCGCCTTTTTCTGGCCGAGCGAAGCGGAAGGCAGCATCCCGAGCGAGCCGGAGATCATCGCCATCTCGTCGGACAGGATGTCGCCGAAAAGGTTTTCCGTGACGAGCACATCGAAGGAACCCGGGCGGCGGATGAGCTGCATCGCCGCGTTATCGACATACATGTGGGAGAGCTCGACCTCGGGGAATTCCTTCGCGATTTCGATCATCGTCTCACGCCATAGCACCGAGGAGGCGAGGACGTTCGCCTTGTCCACTGATAGCAGGCGCTTGTCGCGACCCATCGCAGCGGTGAACGCGACCCGCGCAATGCGCTCGATCTCGCTCTTTTTGTAAATCATCGTATCGAGCGCGACCGGTTCGCCGTTCTCCACGTGGCGGCCTTTCGGCGAGCCGAAATAGACACCGCCCGTCAGTTCGCGGACGCAGAGGACATCGAAGCCGTCCTTGATGAGTTCTTGCTTCACCGGCGAGGCGTCGGTCAGCGCGGGCAGGCAAACGCCGGGGCGGAGGTTCGCGAAAAGGCGGAAGTGTTTCCGCAGCGGCAGCAGCGCCCCGCGCTCCGGCTGGATCTCGGGCGGCAGACTCTCCCACTTCGGCCCGCCGACAGAGCCGAACAGAATAGCATCCGCTGCCTCGCTCGCTGCGACGGTTTCTGCAGGCAGCGGATGACCGCCATCATCGATGGCCGCGCCGCCGACAAGGTGCTCGGATCGCTCCACCTTGAAACCAAACTTCACCTCCACCGCATCCAGCACGCGCAGCGCCTGAACCATCACTTCCGGGCCGATGCCGTCTCCGGATAAAATCGTTATCTTCGACATAACTTTTCAATCCTCCTCGAACTTGCGGGCAATCAAATCGCCGATGGCGTCGAGAGCGGCTTCCTCGTCCTCGCCCTCCGCGCTCACCACGATTACCGAGCCATGGCCGGCGGCCAGCATCATCAGTCCCATGATGCTTTTCCCGTCCACCTCCTCGCCATCCTTCTCGACGGTGATGTCGGATTGGAAACGATTCGCCATCTTGACGAATTGCGCAGCAGGGCGGGCGTGAATGCCAAGCTTGTTCTGAATCGTGAAGTCTCGTTGTGCCATATTTTTTCGTCTTCGGTGCGGGAGGGTAGAAAGGCGGAGGGCAAACCTCCAAGGGAAATTTTCAGCCTTCTTCGCGGTGGGATTCATCCCAAGGGAGGCAACAACCCCTGACGCATCATTTCCTCCGGATGCGCCAGACTTCGCAGATCTGGTTGCGTTCCGGTACTCGGCTGCTGAAGCGATCCGTCTGACCTAGATAAACCGCCTGGACGAGCTGACCGGGGCGTTTATTCGAGGCGAAGTATTCCGCTGCGGTCGTGGCACGATCCGAGGACAGGTTCTGGTTCACCTCCGGGTTACCGGTTTCCGAGGCGTATCCGATGATCAACGTGAGGTCACCATCCGGCACTTCGGCACTGACGATCTCATCGATTTGTGAAAGGTCTTCCTTGCTTAGCGTGCTGGAGCCAGTTGCGAAAGAAAGCGTGTGCAATACGTTCGCGCCGAGATCGACGCCGAGCCTGCTGTATTCGGTGGTGAGGTCGGAGTCCTTCACCCCCTCCATTTTCCTGAGTCGGCGGAAAAGCTCGACGGCAGCGGGCAGCAGTTCGTTCTCGGATTCTGCGAAGAGATCTGCTTTCTGCGAAGCCTCCTCAAGCTCCTTGGCGCGCGCCTCGTAAAAGTTTTTCTCGCGGAGCGCCTCCTCGTAGCGGCGCTGGAGATCCGCGAAGTCGTCCTCGCTGACACCGGCACCAGCCACCGCAAGTTCCTCCTTCAGGGTGGCGACCTCGCGGGAGAGGGCTTCGCGTTGCGCTTGGGAGTCGGCGAGCATCATCTTTAGTCGCTCATTCCCGTCCGATACGATCAGCGCGCGCTGGAGTTCGCTCTGGAGGCGCCCGTTTTCCAGCGACACATCCTGGCGCAGCTTTTCCAATCGCAGCGTATCGGCATTGCGGGCGGAGAGTTCCGCATCCTTGTCAGCGAGCATCTGCTGGAATTTTCCGGATATCCCGGCCAAGGTATCAGCATCCGCCTTGAGGCGTTTAGCGATCTCCTCGACGGGTTCCGAACCGCCATCCAGCGGCGGTAAGCCCATGGCCATGCGCTGGCGATTGAGTTCAGAGCGCCGCGCATCGAGATCTGCCCTGATCGCGGCCACGGTCGGATCCTCCTGCGTGCCGTCCGGACTACCTCCGCGCCGCAGGATTGTCACCGCCATCACAATGAGCATGGCGAGGATCATGAAAAGCAGGATCAGAACAGGATTTAACTGAGCCGCAGTCCTTGTGCTCGGCTTGGTCTCCGCCGGCTCCGGAAGCGGATACTCCGCGCGGTCATTCACTTCAACGCTTTTCTCCTCGTGCTTTTCCTCTGACATGGACGAAACGTGTCGGAAATCCCGCCAACCTGTCAATGCGGCGTTCCGGAAGTCAGCAGGCGAACGAACTCTTCAGGGTGGTCGATGAGGTAGGTGGGCTTGGCTTTTTCGAGGGACTCGCGGGAATTGAAGCCCCAGCTCACGGCGGCGTGGGGGATGTTCGCTTTCTGGGCGGCCTTCACGTCGCGCAGTTCGTCGCCGATGTAGAGCATCTCGGTGTTCTTGAGGGAAAAGGTCTTGCGGATGGCACGCAGGTGGCGGGCTTTGCCGGTGAGCTTGGAGGTGGAGGAAACGAACTCGAAGAGATCCCGGAGACCGTGGTTACGCAGGAAGACGTCGACGTTGGCGGTGGTGTTCGAGGTGAGGATCCCGAAGCTGTCCGTGTGGTTCCTCATTTCCGTGAGCGCGTCCTTCATGCCGTCGATGAGCTGGAGGCGGTCGATGTTCGCCCGCATCATGCCGGTGCCGCGGGCTATGATCGAAGGCACGCGGCGTTTCGGGATGTTCAGCACGGAGAGGATTTCCTTGAGAGAAAGGTGGCGCAAGTCAGCGATCTCGTGTTCCTCCACTTGCCGGATGCCGTAGTCGGGCGCGAGCTCATTGAAGATCCGGCGCGACTCGCCAAGGGTGTCGGCGATGGTGCCGTCGAAATCGAAAATTAGTGATCGAAATATCATTTTTGCGAGTCTGTGCGCATGCCTCTCCGTTTGCGAGCCAAAACCTAAAGTTGCTAAACCTAATCTCTGCGGCGCTTGTTAAGCCAGCGTTCCACGTCGCGGAAAACCTGGTCGCGCTTCGCGTCATACATGAGGAGGTGATAGGCGTCGGGGTAGTTTTGATAAGTCTTGGACACACCGGAGGGGATGCGGGAGATGAAGCCGCGCATATCGGAATCATCGTTGAAAAAGTCCTTACCTCCGTGGAGCACGAGGACGGGGGTTTTCATATTCGCCGCGCAGCCATTCATGCCTTCGATGAGCCTGCCGAGGGTATCTAAAAGGCGCAGGGTGTGCTTTTCGACGTGGTAGGAGTTCATCTTCGCCTGTGTGAGGTGCTTGGATTCCTGGGTCATCTGCACGTCCTGTTCCGGCGCCAGCGCGTCGATGGAAACCCGGGCAAGCGGAAGGGTGGTGGCGGCCACACGAATTAGCGCGATCTTCCATGGCTCTAGGTCGTTCTTGAAGCGGACGATGGGGGAAGAGAGCACCAGCCCGTCGCATGGCAGCTTGTCGGGTGGGGCGGCGTTGAGGGCGTGGGTAGCGATGAGTGCTCCCATACTTTCACCATACCAGATGATCTTCGCATCAGGATGACGCTCCTCCACAAGCTGGGTGAAGGCCTCCAGATCTTCATACCATTGGACGGGATCTCCAATGTCACCGCGGCGGGCATGGATGGGGTCACTGCCTTGGCCTCGCACCTCGTAGGCGTAAAGGGCGGTCTTAGGTTGCCTTTGCACAAGGTGGTTGCCGAGGTTCGCATAGTCCACAGAGGCTCCGCAAAATCCGTGGATGCCGATGACGACCACATCCGGCTCGACTCCTTTCCGCTTCCAAGTGCGGTAACCGAAAGTATCGGACTCGCCGCCGCCACCGCCTTTCCCATGGTTGATGAGGATGGCATCCGGTGCGCAGCCCGTGGCGAACGCGGCGAGCGCGAGCGTCAGAAGGAGTCGGAGATGGCTGGTTAGCACGAAGGAAAAGTGCGCCATACGGATATCCATTGCAACCCTGCAGAGCGGGTCAGGTCGAGGTTGCCATGAACGTTTTGCTGGATGGAATCGTCGCAGTATCCACCCATCAATCATCGGCGGGGTGAGCTGCGTTCACTGACCGGGAGCAGCCTCCTCATGAACAGCGGGCACTGTGGGAAGCTTCTCCTTCGCGGGGCCGTTCGGTAAGATGATGAAGCAAAGGTAGACGATGATGGTTGGAAGCAGCGCACCGAGGAACAGATAAAGCGGCGATACGCCGTCCTTGAAGAACCGCGAGAGGATGCTCTGACCCGCCGGGTTCGGAGCGTTGGCGATGACAGTGAGGCCTCCGCCCGTCACCGCTCCCGCCACCACCGCGTGTTTCGCGGAAAGCGAGATACCGTCCACCTGCGAGGCGAGATAAGTGATCGCCGCGTTGTCGTTGAAACCTGTCAGGATCGTCGCGCCCAGCATCAGTGCCTGGTCGGAGAGATTCTGGATGATCGGAGCGATCCACCATCCCTGAACGCCGCCGTGAACCACAAGACCTGCAAGGAAGAATCCGACGAGCATCGGGCTTTTCAGGGATACCTCGTTCTGGTGATGCCGCGTCGCCATCACGAAGGCGAGGAAGAAAAGAAATCCACCCACGAAGAGAACTGGGTAGTGTGCGGTGTAAACCGTCCATCCCAGGAACGCCACGTGGACGCCACAAACCCAGGCGGGAATCGGCGTTTCGCGCTCAACCCACGAGGCCGGATGAAGTTCGCCGTCCTCGCAGCCGTCCGCCTTGTCGGCGATGCTGAACAGGGCTTTCCGGAAGAAAATAAAATAAAGGAGGCTGGAGATCACGATGCCGACGACCGCTTTCCAGCCGAAGTGCTCCAGCATGAACAGCGTGTCCCAGCCCCATTTCCCCGCGACCATGAGCACCGGCGGCGCGGCGAAATGTGTCAGCGTGCCGCCGACGGAGATGTTCACGAAAAGCAATCCGATCGTGGCGTAGGCGAGCAAGGGTGGCGGGTTGAAGCGGTAGAATTTCTTCGCCAGCAGCATCGCGCCGATGGTCATCGCGCCGGGCTCCGTGATGAAGGAACCGAGGATGGGCGCGATGATCAGCACGCTCAGCCACCATGCGGCGGGCGTGCCTTTTCCGAGGGCGGCGGCCTTCGACATCAGGGCCTCCGCGAAACGCAGCACCGGTCGGCTCGCCGCGATCGCCATGATCACCACCACGAAAAGCGGCTCGGTGAAAACCTTGTCCTTGCTTACGTAAACCTCAAAATCATGCCAGCTGTAGAAATAGGTCGCCGCCGCCGCGAGTGCGATCACCCAGATCCCGAAAACCGCCTCCACCTCGCTGAGGAAGTGGAGGATGGTCGCCTTGAAGGAAACCTCGGGCTCACCGTCCGGGTGTGCGTCGTCGCGCGGTCCGCGCAGTTTCAGCCGCTCCTCATGCTCGTGAGCGCATTTATGGGCGAGCTTGCCAATCGGTATCGCGACAAAGGTGTGGCAGATCGCGAGCAGGAATATGACGGTGGCCACCACGTTGAACGGATCCTCGGCGGCGCGCGCCTTGATTGTCTCGAACATGCTGCCTTCCTCCTCCCCATACAGCTCAAGAGGCTTCGGGAACTTGGAGTATTGCTCCCCCCCGCCTTTGAGATCCGTGTAGGCGGGTTCCGTCCCTGCGCCGGACGCGAACGCCGGAGCGATTGAGAACACAAACAGGACTAGGAGTAAGAGGATTTTTGATTTCATGTCTGGGCTTGGATGAGGGTCGTTTTAGGTATCTCCCCCGGTTTGGGCAAGGGGAAGTTCCTCGCCCCATCCAAGCTTTGGATTGGCAAGTCCCACCGCTTCGGTTTATCCTTTTGCCCCCGGCGCTTCGCCGAAACCTCATGTCCACAGACCTCACCATCATCAAGGCCGGCACCGGCGTGCTGACGAAAACCTCCGACGGCACGATCGACCGCGCCGCACTGGTGCATCTCGTCGCCACCATTTCCGGGCTCATCAACTCCGGCCAACGCTGCCTCTTCGTCTCCTCGGGAGCCGTCGGCTCCGGAGTTTCCGCCCTCGGCCTCAGCGAGTATCCCAAAGACATCGAGACCCGCCAGGCCTGCGCTGCCATCGGCCAAGCGCGCCTGATGAGCACTTACAGCTCCCTTTTTTCCAATTTCGATATCACCGTCGCCCAGATCCTCCTCACCGCCGAGGACATCCAGAACGAAGGCCGCGCCGCCAACCTGCTCAGCACCTTCGGTCGCCTCCTCATCGAGCCGCGCATCCTTCCCATCATCAACGAGAACGACTCCGTAGCCATCCGCGAGCTCAGCTTCGGCGACAACGACATGCTCTCCGTCCGCGTCGCGAAACTCCTCGGCGCGAAACGCGTCATCCTCCTCACCAGCGTCGATGGCCTGCTCGATCCCGAGACGAATGAACTCATCCCCGCCGTGGACGACATTGATGCCGTCTTTCGCCACGTCCGCGAGGACAAGGGAAAATTTTCCATGGGCGGCATGTCATCGAAACTGGAGGCCGTGAAGTTCGCGGTCGAAGCCGGGATCGAAACCCACATCGCCAACGGCCGCCATCCCGAGCGCCTCTCCGACATCGTCGCCGGAAAAGGCATCTCCACGAAATTCATCCCCGCCAGCCGATGAGCGATCCCATCACCGAACAGATCCACGTAATGGGCCGCCAGGCGCGCGCCGCCGCGCTCAAGCTTTCCCAGCTCTCCTCGGAAACGAAAAACGCCATCCTCACAGCGATGGCCCAAGGCCTCCGCGACGCCTCCGGGGAAATCCTCGCTGCCAACGCCAAAGACATCGCCGCCGGCGAAAGCAAAGGCCTTTCCTCCGCGATGCTCGACCGCCTCCGCCTCGATGAAATGCGCCTCGAAGCCATCGCCGCCGCGCTCGAACACGTCGCCACCCTCCCCGATCCCGTCGGCCAGGTGCTCGACGATTGGCAGCGCCCCAACGGCATCCGCATCGAGCAGGTGCGCGTCCCTATCGGCACCATCGGCATCATTTTCGAAAGCCGCCCCAACGTCACGGCCGATGCCGCGGCGCTCTGCTTCAAGACCGGCAACGCCACGATCCTGCGCGGCGGCAGCGAGGCCATCCACTCGAACCGCGCCATCGCTTCCACCCTCCAGGCCTCCGGTGAAAAGGCCGGCCTGCCCGAGCACTCCATCCAGCTCGTCCCTTTCACCGACCGCGAAAGCGTCGCCGCCATGGCCGGCATGGATCAATGGCTCGACCTGATTATCCCGCGCGGCGGAAAAGGCCTGATCGAGACCGTCGTCTCCCTCGCCCGCATGCCCGTCATCAAGCACTACGACGGCATCTGCCACCTCTACGTCCACGAAAAGGCCGATCTCGAAATGGCCGTGAAACTCGCCGTCGATTCCAAGACCCAGAAACCCGGCGTCTGCAATGCCCTCGAAACGCTCTTAGTCCACCGCCCCGTCGCGGAAGCATTCCTCCCCATGGCCGCCACCGCACTCCGCGCGAAGGGCGTCGAGCTGCGCGGCTGTGCCGAAACGATAGCGATTCTAACAGACGCAACCCTCGCCACCGAAGAAGACTGGGGCGCCGAATACCTCGATCTCATCCTCGCGATCAAGATCGTCGGTTCTACTACAGAAGCAGTAGATCATATCAACACCCACGGCTCCCACCACACCGATTGCATCGTCACAGCGGATCACGCAGTGGCCGAACATTTCCTCCGCGCCGTGGATTCCGCCTGCGTGTTTCACAACGTCTCCACCCGCTTCGCCGACGGTGGCGAGTTCGGCTTCGGCGCCGAGATCGGCATCTCCACCGACAAGCTCCACGCCCGCGGCCCCATGGGTCTCCGCGAACTCACCAGCTACCAATACCGAGTGCGGGGAAACGGACAGACGAAGGCGTAACGGAGAGCCGCGCCTCCGGCTGGCTTCCCCCATGCAGCCACACCTTGCGCCGACCTTTTCCCGCTCTATCATCGCAGACTCATGCACCCCGATCCCTTCCAAAACGCCTACCTCGGCTCGCTCGCCGCGGATGCCGTAGCCATGCCGGTCCATTGGTATTACGACCGCGAGGCGTTGCGCGCGGAATACGGCGAGATCAACGGCTATCTCGCTCCCAAGAACCCGCACACCGGCTCCATCCTCTGGCGCTCCCATTACACCCCACTCAACGAAAAAGGAGAAATCCTCCACGATCAGGCGCAGTATTGGGGTCAGCGCGGCATCCATTACCACCAGTTCCTAAAAGCCGGGGAGAACACACTCAATTTCCAACTCGCCGCCGAACTCGTGCGACTCTGCGAAAAAACTGGCGGCTACGGTCCCGATGAATGGCTCGAGCATTACATCGATTTCATGCTCACCCCCGGCAGGCACCGCGATACCTACCTAGAGGAATATCATCGCGGATTTTTCACCCGCTATGCGATAGGCAAGCCGCCGCGAAAATGCGCGATCCAGGACGAGCACATCGGTGGCCTCGCCCAAGTGCCCGCGCTCTGTTTTGTGATGCGGGAAGCGGATCTCGCTACGCTCCGCGCTACCGTGAAGGAACACGTCGGACTCACCCATGCCCATGCGAATGTGCTGCGCGCCGCCGACACCCTCGCCCGTCTCCTTTTTCGCATCCGCGAGGGGTTCACGCTCCACGAAGCCATCCGACAAGAAGCAGGCGATTGGATTTCCGGAAACAAAGCAGATACCTGGACATCCCAGCCGGACACCCATGTCATCGGACAACGCTTCAGCCCCGCCTGCTACATCGCCGAGTCCATGCCCGCGTCGCTTTACCTTGCCTGGAAATACCATGACAACTTCGAGGCCGGCATCCAGGCCAACGCCATGTGCGGCGGCGACAACTGCCATCGGGGAGCCGTCGTTGGCTCCCTGCTAGCGGCGGCCAACGGCGTCCCACCGAAGTGGAATAAATTCCAGATTTAGGAATGAAATTATCAGAGTCGTGCTTTAATCAACCTCCTATCTCGCGTCCATCTGCCCGTCGTAGCGCTTGGCGAGGTTGGGTTCCCAAGTTAATATCCAAACCTCCCCCACACCCGGAAAGCCCTTGCTTCCCATGACCTTCTCCACAAATCTTCCGCCGATGTCCCATGCACATATCGATGTCCGCTACGTAGCCAACCTCGCCCGCCTTGATCTGACCGAGGCGGAGGTTGCCGTTTTCCAATCCCAGCTCGATGCGATTCTCGGCCATGTGGAATCCCTTTCCGCCATCGACCTACCCGATGACATCGCCGCTATGGAAGGAACTCGGCTCGGCCCGATGCGCGATGATCAGCCGCACGCCAGCCTGTCGCCCGAGGCCATACTCTTGAACGCCCCCGACCAGGCCCAATCCCAGATCCGTGTCCCCAAAGTCGTCGCCGACGCGTAAATTTCAGCTTTTAGCCTCAACCCACCATGTCCCTAGTTACCCTGCGCCGCCGATTTCTGGACGGTGAAACGACCCCCTCGGAAGCCCTCGCGAAACTCGCGGAAGAGATTGCGAACCGCGATTCCCAAACTGGAGCTTACCTTTCGCACGACCTTGATCTCGCCTTGAAAGCCTCCGCCGAGGCCGATCTTTCATGTCCACTCGGCGGGCTGCCGATCGCTATTAAGGACAATATCAATACCCTCGGGCAGCCCTGCACCTGCGGTTCCCGATTTTTGGGAAAAAATTACACATCTTCTTATGATGCAACGGTTATCCGTAAATTAAAGGAGGCCGGAGCCATCCCTTTCGGGCGGATGAACATGGACGAATTCGCGATGGGTTCCGCGACGGAAAACTCCGCCCTCCAGCTCACCCGCAACCCGCGTGACCACGACCGGATCCCGGGCGGATCCTCGGGCGGTTCCGCCGCCGCGGTGGCCGATGGCACCGCCTTCGCGGCGCTCGGTTCCGACACCGGTGGTTCGATCCGCCAGCCAGCCTCCCATTGCGGAATTGTGGGCCTGAAGCCGACCTACGGGCGCGTCTCCCGTTTCGGCCTCGTCGCTTTCGCTTCGTCATTAGATCAGATTGGCCCGCTGACCCGCACGGTAGACGACGCGGCGCTGATCCTCCAAGCTATCGCCGGGCATGATCCGCAGGATAGCACCTCGCTGAACGAGCCGGTTCCGAACTACTCCGCGGACATCGATCTCGGCGTGAAAGGACTGCGAATCGGAATTCCCAAGGAGTATTTCGGCGAGGGTATCCATCCCGGCGTCCGGGAAAACGTGGAAAGCCGCATCAAACTACTCGAAGGCCTCGGGGCGGAGATCGTCCCGATCTCCCTGCCTCACACCGAGCATGCCGTCGCCACCTACTACGTGATCGCCCCGGCGGAGGCTTCCTCAAATCTCTCCCGTTTCGACGGGATTCGCTTCGGCAACCGCTCACCGAAACCCGACGATATCATCGATCTCTACCATCAGTCTCGCGAATTAGGCTTCGGCCCCGAGGTGAAACGCCGCATCATCCTAGGCACCTACGTTCTCTCATCAGGTTATTACGATGCCTATTATGCACGCGCCCAAAAGGTGCGCGCCTTGATTACACGTGATTTCAAGCGTTCGTTCGAAACGGTGGATGTAATCCTATCGCCCGTAGCGCCAACCCCCGCCCGTAAGATTGGAGCCTGCGCCGAAGATCCGCTGCAGGACTACCTAGCCGACATTTTCACGATCCCCGCGAACCTCGCCGGCATACCCGGGATGTCCGTTCCCTGCGGGACCACCTCCTTCGACGGATCGGACAATCTCCCCGTCGGTATCCAGATCCTCGCCCCTCACCTTGGAGAAGCCATGATGCTCCGCGTCGCGAAAGCCATCGAAAGCCTTTCTCTTCCTTGAGATTTAAAATTTGAGATTTGTATTTTCGACCATGATCCTAGGTTACTGCACCAACATCCACCCCGCCGAAGCCTGGCCTGAAACCATGGAGGCGTTGCGGACTCACGTGATGGGTGTGAGGGATCGGCTGATTGAAACGGGCGATCATCCGGTCGGGAGACCTTATCCTATCGGGCTCCGCCTTTCTGCGCTGGCTGCGAGGGAGTTGCTTCAAGGCGATGAACTGGCGAAATTCAAGGATTGGCTGGCGGAGAACGAGTCCTACGTGTACACGATCAACGGCTTTCCCTACGGCTCTTTCCACGGCACACGGGTGAAGGAAAAGGTATTTCAGCCCGATTGGACGAGCCCCGAGCGCGTGGCCTACACTCGCGATCTTTTCCACATTCTCGCCGACATCGCGCCTGCCTCCGCCGGTGGCTCGGTCTCCACTCTGCCCGGCTCACACAAAACTTTCCACGCTAATGAAACAGAGATTCATACGAATCTGATCAAGATCGCCCATTTCATCGAGGATCTGTCACAAAAGCACCAGATCGACCTACACCTCGGACTCGAGCCGGAGCCGCTCGGCCACTTTGAGAACACGGTGGAGACGCTGGCCTTTTTCGAGAGGCTCCACGACCAAGCGCAATGCCCCTTGATCCTCACCAACCGGATCGGACTAAACTTTGATTCGTGCCACTTCGCCGTCGAGTTCGACGACGCCACACCCTCGTTGGATACGATAGCCGCCGCAGGCATTCGACTTTCCAAAATCCATCTATCCAACGCACTTTCGCTGAACCCAAGGGATCCTACCGCTATCGATGCAATCCGAGGTTTCGACGAACCAACCTATTTCCATCAGGTAATCGCAAGCCGCCCAGATGCCACGCTTGCCCGATTTTTCGATCTCCCGGACTTTCTCGCGGCGCTCGATAGCGGCGCGATTTCGTCGGCAGAGTTGGTGGAAGCCCGCGTCCATTTCCACATCCCGCTCGACGCCCAACCAGCGCCGCCTCTTTCTTCTACCCACACCCACGTCGAAGAAACGCTCGCCTGGTGCCAGCGCCATCCCGCCGCCTGCCACCATTTCGAGATCGAGACCTACACCTGGGGCGTCCTGCCAGGCAATCTCCAGCGCCCCGTCGTCGAACAGATCGCCGCTGAATACCGCTGGGTGCTAGGGCAACTGAAAAATCCAAATTAAACTCCTGCACTCGGCGGAAATTCAACAGCAGATCGACGTTAATGGACGCAAGTTAAAGAGGATGAGGCATCGAGCCAACCAACTAAAAGTTGAAACTTACCAAGCCACCCGATTCTTATTTTTTCAATTCTTCTCTTTCATCTGCGTGAAACTGCGTCCACTTGTGGTTAGACAATTTCCTATAGACCACCGAAATCAGAACACTCTATGAACGACATCAAAATCACACTCCACACTTCCGCCGGCGACATCGACGCCACTTTCTACTCATCAAAGGTGCCGATGACCTGCGCGCACTTCCTCAATCTCGCCAAGCGCGGCTATTACGATGGCATCTCCTTCCACCGCGTGATTGCAAATTTCATGATCCAAGGCGGCGACCCCACAGGCACTGGGCGTGGTGGCCCCGGCTACAAATTCGCCGACGAATTTCATCCCGATCTGCGCCACCGCTCGCCCGGCGTATTTTCGATGGCCAACGCCGGCCCCGGCACTAACGGTTCTCAATTTTTCATCACCCACGTAGCCACTCCCCATCTCGATGGTAAGCACTCGGTATTTGGTCAAGTCACCAACGGTCAACACATCGTCAATCAGATCAGCCAAGGAGATAAGATCACCTCGATAACCATTCACGACGATACAAACGACCTCTTCGAAGCCCAAAAAGATAACCTAGAGCACTGGGACAGTATCTTGGATAAAGCCTGATTCCAGCGGCCACTTGAGATAGGATGATGTAAAGTGTTTGCCCCATCACTAAGTAAAGGCACGCCGCGTAGGTCATTCCGGCGATAACTCCCTACCGGTTTGGCTTCTTTCTTGAGCTTTCCTTTCCGAATCGTAGAGTTTTCCCGTGCTCATCGATGTAAAGAACCTCACCACCCGTTTCCACACCCGTAACGGCATTGTCCACGCAGTAGAAGACGTTTCGTTTTCTCTAGAAAAAGGCAGGACGCTGGGGATTGTCGGTGAATCGGGCTCAGGGAAATCCGTTACCTGTTACTCGCTGCTCGGACTACTACCGATGCCTCCCGGAAGGATCGAGCGCGGCACCGCGATGTTCGGCGGCATCGATCTCCTGAAAGTAGCGGAAAAAGAGCTGTTGAAAATCCGAGGAAAGCGAATCTCGATGATATTCCAAGATCCGATGACTTCGCTGAATCCCTTCATGCGCATCCGCGACCAGTTGACCGAACCGCTGGAACTGCATGAGAATCTGCGCGGACAGGCGGCGCTCACCCGCGCTATCGACGCGCTCGCCGAGGTAGGCATCCCCGATCCCGAAAAACGGATTCATTCCTATCCGCATGAGTTTTCGGGCGGCATGCGGCAGCGGGTGATGATCGCCATGGCACTGATCACGAAACCCGAACTACTCATCTGCGACGAGCCAACCACCGCGCTTGATGTGACCGTGCAGAAGCAGGTGCTCGACCTCATCCGCGACCGCCAGCGCGACCTTGGCACGGCGGTCATTTTTATCACCCATGACCTCGCAGTGGTATCGGAAATGTGCGATACAATCAACGTGATGTATGCTGGCCGCATCGTTGAGAGTGCCGCGCGCGCCGACCTTTTCAGTAAGCCGCTGCACGCCTACACGCGTTCACTTTTAAAATCGATACCAGCAGCCCAACCGAAAGGTCAGCCGCTGATGACAATACCCGGCCTTCCTCCGAACCTCGCCCACCCAACAAAAGGGTGTGCTTTCCAGCCCCGCAATCTCGTCGGCAATGCGAATCTCTGCCTTACCGACCATGCGCCCAAACTCGCGGAGATTCAGCCAGGACACTTCGCGCAGGATTGTCCGGGCTGTCTTGCGCTCTGAGCGCCACTTCAGGTGATCAATTCCTGCAGCGCTAACCTCAACGCCCAAATGCTAGTCTACCTCAACATTACCGGCGAATAAGAGACCCAAGCCGTGATCTGCATCCGGACGATCAAGCAGCGCGTGATCGATTTTGCGGAGCCGCATTCTCCAAAACGCGCGTGCGAAGGACTCGCGTTTTGGAGAACGCGGCTCCGATAATTCCCCAACCAACAAAAAAGGCGTCCCGCATGATCTTGCGGAACGCCCTTTCCGATAGAAACGGGGATCAATGCTCCCTGCAGAACTGTTCGAAGCGGGTGAGGCCTTCGTTGAGGACGTCGAGGGTGGTGCAGTAGCTGAGGCGGATGCCCTCGTCGTAGCCGAAGGCGATGCCGGGCACGGCGGCGACCTTGTAGCGGGAGAGGAGTTTATCGCAGAGGTTCATGGACTTGATGCCCATCTGACCGGTGTAGACGAAGAAGTAGAAGGCACCCTTCGGCTCGACCACGCGGATGTTGTTGATCGCACTGAGGCGGGCGAACATAAACTGGCGCTTTACGTCGTATTCGCCGCGCAGATCCTCGATGAAGGTCTGGTCTCCCTGGAGGGCGGCGAGGGCGCCGTATTGGGCGAAAGTGGTGGCGTTGGAAACGGAGTGGTTCTGCACCTTGTCGATCGCGTCGGCGATGGCTTTCGGCGCGGCAGTGTAGCCGAGGCGCCAGCCGGTCATGGAGTAGGCTTTCGAAAAGCCGTTGACGGTGATGGTGAGGTTGTAGAGATCCTCGCTGAGGGAGGCGATGGAGACGTGCTCCGCCTCGCCGTAAACGAGCTTTTCGTAGATCTCGTCGGAGAGGATCACGATGTCCTCTTCCAGAGCGATCTTACCGAGAGCCAGCAACTCCGCCTTCGTGTAAACGGCACCGGTGGGGTTGCCGGGGGAGTTGATGATGACCATTTTGGTGGCCGGGGTCATCGCGTCCTCGAACTGCTGGGGGGTCATTTTCCAGCCGGTCGATTCCTTGGTCTCGACGAGGACGGGGATACCGCCAGCCATGCGGACCATTTCCGGATAGGAAACCCAGAACGGCGTGGGGATGATGACCTCATCACCCTCCTCGACGATGGCGAGGATCGCGTTGAAGCAGGCCATTTTCGCACCGGAGGTGACGCAGATCTGGTTCGGCGCGTAGTTGATATGGTTGTCCTTTTTGAACTTCTCGGAAAGCGCCTGGCGGAGCTCCGGGATGCCGCCGGAAGGGGTGTATTTGGTGCGGCCTTCCATGAGGGCCTTGACGGCGGCTTCCTTGATGAAGGTCGGGGTGTCGACTTCGGGTTCGCCGCCGGCGAGGGCGTAAACCTCCTCGCCGTTAGCTATCATGGCCTTGGCCTGCGCGGTGACGGCGAGTGTGAGGGAGGGAGAAACCTTGTCGATACGTGATGAGATGCTGTGCATATTTGGCGCTTGGATTGGTGTGATGTGGCGCAGCAGCGGCGGCGCAACAGTCCATTGATGCACCCCCGAAACGGCGGCGCTTGTTGTGGCGGCGGTATCCGTCGCTGGCAAGAGAAATGGTGGCGAAATGCGGTCAGGGTGTCAGCACT
>CAMBQC010000008.1 GCA_945869855.1 Prosthecobacter debontii | reverse complement strand
CCCCGTCCTCGTCCCCGTCCCCGTCCTCGTCCCCGTCCTCGTCCCCGTTCTCGTCCTCATCGGCGTCCTCGTCCTCGTCCTCATCGTTCCTACCCTTATCCGATTGATTCCTTATCTCGTCGATCAGGATGCGGTTGTCCTCGACGAGTTCCTTGAGTGCGGCGACGCTGGAACCGAACTGATCCTTGCCGCTGCTGCTGAGGTTCCTGAGATAGGCGTCGAGATCCCAGTGGAGCCCCTTGATGTTGGCGGCGTGCTCGTCCTCGCGTTTCTTGACGGCGGCGAGGATGAGTTCCTTGACCTTGGCATCGAGTTCGGCAACCTTGCCGTTCGCGGAGGGCGAAGCGGTGCCGGTTTTGGGAGCTTTTTCGTCCGCGCTCCATTCGATGAGGAAACCATCGGCCGTATCGCCGCGATCCACGGCCGTCCAGCCCTCGCGGGGTGTGAGGAGCAGGGCCGCGCCTTCCTCGGAGGCTTCGGAATCATCGGCCCATTTGGCGGCTTGCCAGGTTTCCCCAGTGACCCATTGCCAGAGGTCGTCTTCCAGGGAGCCACCGAGCCAGATGCCTTCCTTTGCCTTGATGCGGTCGGTGATCCTTGCGACATCAGCGATCTCCTCGGATGTGGCGGCGACGAGCAGGTGGCCGCCGCCGCTTTTGGACATTTCATCGGCGTCCGCCCATGTTACGGGACGTTTGACGAACAGGTAGCGTCGCTCACCGGAAATGACGGTGCCTGGAGGATAAACGGGAGCCCCCCCACCGAGCGAGGCGCGGGTGGCGGCAAGAAGGTTGTCGAGCGAGCCGGGGTTAGAGCCATCGCCGCGCCACTCGATGACGAAGGAGTGCGATTCGTCGGCGTTCGCGGTGGCGAAGCCGCCGTTTTTCCCGGCGATGAGGAAAAGGCCGTTGCCCTCGGGAGGGGAGGACGGGGACCAGGGCTTTCCGTCGCTGAGCACCCATGAGTCGGCGACGCTGCGGGCCGCTCCGAGCCAGCATGGACGCCCCTTTGTGAGCGACGAATCGAGCCCGGCGCCGGGATCGGCGAGGAAAGCGCCGTGTTCCTCGGCGAAACGGAAGGCGTCCGCCCATTGCATCTTTTCCTCGACGAGGAAATAGGTGCTGTCGCCCTTTTTGACGCTGCCCACGGGCATTTCCGAGCGCCTTCCATCCACGAGGGCGCGGCGCAGACGGTCGAGGGAATCCATGGGACGCTCCTCGATCTTGGTAGGCCTGGGGATGTGCGCCGGTTGGATGGTGCGGAGTTTCTTTTCCTCCAAGGCCTGTTGCGCGGCGGCGAGCGCGGCGGCCTGTTCCTTGGCGCGCTTTTGCCGCTCGGCGATCTCCTTGCTCTCCTTTTCGCGATCTGCCACAAATTTTTTCTTGAACTCCAAAGTAAAAAAGATCGCGACCAAGAGGGCGATAATAATGGCGATTTTGACCACCAGCTTCGATTCGGAAGCCGCCTTGGGAAGGGCCATGGTGGGAGTAGGCCTGGGAACCGTGGCAGCGCGCGCCGGGGTGGCGGCGGATTTCGCGGCGGGTTTCGCGGCGGCTTGGGTGAGTGCTGCCTGGAAAGCGCGGGCATCGGAATAGCGCTTGAGCGGATCGGGATCGGTGGCGCGCTTGATGACGGCGTCCACCGCCGGGCGGCAACCGCAAACGGAGGAGGGCGCGGGCGCATCCGGCGAGAAAGGGCTTCCGGTGATCAGCCCGTAGAAAACGGCGGCGATGGAATACACGTCGGAAGCCTTGGTCGCGGCGGAGGGGTTCGCGAGCAGCTCGGGGGCGGTGAAATGCAACGACGTATTCACCTCCAGATCGGTGTGTACGGCGCGGCCGAAGCCGAAATTCCCGATCTTGGGGAGGGCGTTCTGGTTGAGCAGGATGCTGAGGTTGTCGAGGTGGCCGTGGACGAGGCCCGCGTCGTGGGCGTGGGCGAGACCCTCGGCAACGGCGTCGATGATGGTCAGCGATTGGTCGAACTCGACGACGTGTCCCAGGGTGGATCGGGCGAGGGATTTCCCCGGGACGAACTCCATGACGAGGTAAGGCATGCCGCCCACCTCGCCGGAATCGAGGATGCCGATTAGGTTCGTATGGCGGAGGCCGGCCGCAAGCTTCGAGGAATTGGCGAAGGCCTTCTGGAACTCCGGATCCGCGGCGAGCGAGGGCGAGAAAACTTTCAGCGCGACCTGCCTGTCAAGCGAGGTCTGGTTCGCGAAAAAGACGGCTCCGAGATCGCTCGAAGTGACCATCGAGGTGAATTCGAATGCGGGCAGGAGGGAGTTCATGGCCTCCGGTGTGGGCGGCCATTCGGGAGTGTGGGACATGGGAGAGGCGTGTTGGGATGAATTAAGAAACAAATCGTATATATTGGAAAACCTGCGGGCGGTCAATCCTAAGCTCCCGTTGTGAATATGGAGAAGGACGCCTCCTGCTCCTTCTCCCCAAGACGATCGAAACGTTCCCGATTCTCCGCAAAGGAGCCGGAGGCGTCCTTCTCCGTGTTATGCCAATACCTTTTTCACGACATGTCCATGCACATCCGTGAGCCGGAAGTCCCTTCCCTGAGCGCGATAGGTGAGCTTGGTGTGGTCGAATCCCAACAGGTGCAGGATAGTAGCGTTCAGATCGTGGACATGGACCTTGTCCTCTACGGCGTTGAAGCCGAGCTCATCGGTTTTACCTAGCTCGACACCACCTTTCACGCCGCCGCCGGCCATCCACATGGTGAAGGCGTTGGGGTGGTGGTCGCGGCCGTCGTTGCCGCCCTGCACCATGGGCGTGCGGCCGAACTCGCCGCCCCAGACGATAAGCGTCTCATCGAGCAGGCCGCGCTGTTTGAGATCCGCCATAAGGGCGGCGCAGGCTTTATCCACGTCGAGGCAGTTTTTTTTCAGGTCGGCGGTGAGGTTGCCGTGTTGATCCCATGACTCGTGGAAAAGCTCGACGAAGCGGACACCGCGCTCGACGAGGCGGCGGGCGAGTAGGCAGTTGTTCGCGAAGGAGCGCTCGCCCGGCTTCGCGCCGTACATTTCCCGCACACTCTCCGGCTCCAGCGAGATATCTGTCACCTCCGGCGCGACGTCCTGCATGCGGAAGGCCATTTCGAACGCGGCGACGCGCGAGTTGATCTCGGGATCGCCGATAGTTTCAAAGCGCTTGTGGTTGAGGAAATTCACGGCTTCGATCGTTCGGCGTTGCGCCTCGCGGGTGATGCCTTTCGGATTGGAAAGGTAGAGCACGGGATCGCCGGTGGAGTTGAAAGTGACGCCATCGTGGACGGAGGGAAGGAAACCGGAAGACCAGTTTGAGTTACCTGCCGAAGGGCCTTTGAGGCCGGAGGACATCACCACGAAGCCGGGCAGGTTCGAATTTTCCGAACCCAGCCCGTAGGAAACCCACGAGCCGAGCGATGGCCGCCCGAACTGCTGGGAGCCGGTGGCCATGAGGATCTGCGCGGGGGCGTGGTTGAACGCGTCGGTGTGCATCGAGCGGATCAGCGCGATATCATCCGCGTGCGAGCCGATGTGCGGCAGGATTTCCGCCATTTCCATGCCACATTTGCCGTAATGTTTAAAAGGAAACTTCGACCCTAAAAGCTTGTTCTCGGGGCGTATGAAGGCAGAGCGGTAACCTTTTAGAAGCTCGGCGGGCGGGGTTTTCCCATCCATTTCGCGTAGCACCGGCTTGTTGTCGAAGAGATCGATGTGGCTGGGCGCGCCGCCCATGAAGAGGAAGATGACGTTCTTCGCCTTCGCGGGAAACGGCGGGGCTTTCGGAGCCTGCGGGTTGATGGCGGGCGCGGTGGCGGCGTGGCTTTTCCCGAGCATCGAGGCCAGCGCGACCGAGCCGAGGCTGAGGCCGCATTCCTTCATGAACCAGCGGCGCGAGTAGGAACGCTGGATGTCGTGGAGCGTGGAGGGTGGTAGCATAAGAGTGCCGGGTGAGCGGTGATCAGTGAGCGGTGGAAGAATCCATCTCTTCCTTGAGATTTGAAATTTGAATTTTTGAAAGTTAGTTCTTCGTGATCGTTTCGTCGAGGTTGAGGAGGACGCGGGCGACGGCGGTGGCGGCGGCGAGATCGGGCAAGGGGTGGGCGGAGAGATCGAGGGTGACGGGGTTGTGGTTTTCTAGGAGAAGTTTCGCCTCGGAGGGATCAGCGGCAAGAGTGGTCTCATAAATGGATTTCAGCGCGGCGATTTCCTCCGCATCCGGCACGCGGGAGGTACAGCGAATGAAGGCGCGGGACAACCTTTCCTCCACAGTCCCGATATCTGTTAGAATGATGTGGGCGAGTCCAAGCGCAGCCTCCACGGAGACCTGTTCGTTCAGAGTCACCAAAGCCTGCATGGGACTGGTGGAGATGCTGCGGCGGGCGCAGGAAATCGCTCCGGAGGGCGCGTCAAAGGCGACGAGCATCGGGTAGGGAACGGAGCGGAAACGGAAGGTGTAGAGGGCGCGGCGGTAGCGGTTCGAGTCGGTTTCCACATCCCAGGTCTTCGGACCGTAGGAGACGGGTCGTTGGAAAAGGTAGCCGGGTGCGGGCGGGAACACGCTGCGTCCTCCCATTTTCCCATCCAACAGGCCGGAAGTGGCGAGCTGAATATCGCGGACTGTTTCCGCAGGAACCCGGATCCGTGCGCCACGGGCGAGCAGGCGGTTCTTCGGATCCATTTCGCGCAGCGCCGGAGTGGCCGGGGATGCCTGGCGGTAGGTCGCGCTCTGCACGATGAGGCGGTGGATGTGTTTCATGTCCCAGCCGCTTTCCATGAACTCCACGGCAAGCCAATCCAACAGCTCCGGATGCGAAGGCCGCGCGGCCTGGTGACCGAAGTCCTCCGAGGTTTCCAACAGACCGATTCCGAAATACGCCTGCCACAAGCTGTTCACCATGCGGCGCGCAGTGGTGGGCGATTTCGGATCGACCAGCCATTTCGCGAAGGTCAGGCGCGACTCGGGATCGCCGGGCGGGAGCGGGTGGAGGAAGGCGGGCACGTGGGGTTTCACGACGTGCTTCGGATGTGTCTGCTCACCGCGCTCAAAGAGGCGGGTCTCGCGTTCGTGGTTCGTCTCGGCGGCGACGAGCGCCCATGTCGGCTGCGGGACTTTCGCGTAGAGTTTCTCGATATCAGCGGTCTCGGCAGCGAAGGCCGGGTTGCTTTCCCGCCAGTGTGCGAAGAGCCGTGCGGACTGATCCGAGGTGCGTTTCCCGGCGGGCGTTTCCAGCGCCTCGCGAACGAGCGGCGGGAGGTTGTCGAGGGCGTTCGGCAACGTTGCGGCGACAGAGACGCGGATGCGGCCGAGGTTGTAGGTCTGGGTGTCGTCGGAGTTGAAGCCGCCGTGGTTCATGGAGAGGTTGTAGTCGAAGTGGACTGTGCCGCCGCCCTTGAACGGTTCGGGCAGCTCGAAGGTGAGGACGGCGGGGTCGTTGTTGCGGGCGGCGTCTCGCTCGTTCGTCCATGCGGTCTTGGGGTTGCCGTCCAGCGCGAACGCGGCGGGGCCGGTGGTGCGGTCGTCGGGCTTGCGGTCGGCGTTGGCGGGGAAACGCATCGGATCGAGAGGCGTGACCGGCGGACTGACGCTGGCGGTGGCCTTGTTGAAAGCGAGCTTGGTGAGCTTCGCGGGATCGGTGCCAGCCTTGAGGACGAACTCGGTGAGCGCTCCCGTGCCGCGCGAGGAGCGCCCGGGTCCGTTCATAGGCAGGTAGGGGTCGGTCATGACCTCGAGCCGCGCGGAGCGGATTTCCGGAATCTCCAGGGATGAAGTGAACGACTCCCCTCCCCTTGTCGCCGCGTAGCCCATGTTGATCACGGACTTGTCGGGCAGGTTCCAGTATTTCTGGCCGGAATCGCCGAGCTGATAAAGTTCCAGCGCGTGCCACTGCGTACGCGGCAGGGCTAGCATTTCCTGCTGCCATTTCACGAACGCGACCTCCGCCTCCGGCGCTTTCTCCCGGAGCGAGGTGTCGATGGCAGCGATCTTCGCGAGGATCTCATCGGTGGTCAGCCTATCCTCCTTAGACAGCGCCGGGATGGAGGTTTCCTCGATGGTGTTTAGGAACGCATACATGCCGAAGTATTCGTCGTGGGTGAGCGGATCGTATTTGTGCGTGTGGCATTGCGCGCACTGGGCGGTGAGGCCGATCACGGATTTACCGATGGCATCAATGCGGTCGAAGATGCCCTCGATGCGGAACTGCTCGGGCTTCGCGCCGCCCTCCTCATTCGTCATGGAGTTTCGTAGGAAACCGGTGGCGATGCGGTCGTCCTGCGTGGCGCCGGGCAGCAGATCACCGGCGAGCTGCTTGATGATGAACTCGTCGTAAGGCATGTTCGCGTTCATCGCGTCCACCACCCAGTCGCGGTAGAAATGGTGGTAGCGCGGCAGGTCTTTCTCGTAGCCCGCGGAGTCGGCGTAACGCGCCGCGTCGAGCCACTCCCGCGCCCAGCGCTCACCGAAGCGGGGGCTGGAAATCAGGCGCTCGGTTTCCCTGGTGTAATGGAAGGGCGCGGCAAGCTCCTCCGGGGTCGGCGGCAGACCTATTAGATCCAACGAGAGGCGGCGTAGAAGTGTGGCGGCGTCGGATTCCGGCGAGGGTGCGAGTTTCTGTGACTCCAACTTCGCGAGGACGAAATGATCGATGGGATTTTTCACCCACTTGGCATTCTTCACGGCGGGCACGGGCGGGCGCTGTGGTGTGATGAAAGCCCAATGCACGCCCCACTCCGCGCCCTCCTCGATCCACCTTTTGATCAGCGCGACCTGCTCCGGTTTCAGGCGCTCCTTTTTATCCGGGGGCGGCATGACCTCGTCGGGGTCGCTATGGAGGATGCGCTCCATGATCAGGGATTTCGCCGGATCGCCCGGGACGATAGCCTTGCCGCTGTCGCCGCCTTTCAGCGCGAGCGTGCGGTCGTCGAAACGAAGCCCGCCCTCCACCGTCGCCTCGTCGGGGCCGTGGCAGGCGTAGCAGTTTTCCGAAAGAATGGGCTGGATCTGGGTGTTGAAATCGACCTTTTCCGCTGAGAGCAGACCGGGCATCAGGAAGGCGATGATTGTCAGGGAGAAACGCATTGCAGCATTATACGACGGGATCGCACTGATTTTCCATGCCGTATCCGCTAATTTATGGTAACATCCGCGCATGAGCAAAAAGGCGCTCCCCCGCCCCGAAAACGCCATCGCCGCGCTTTTCGATGATCTGCCGATGCTTGTTTTCTACGTAAAGGACGCGGAAGGGATCTTCATCCGCTGCAACCGCCGTTTCGAGGAATTCCATGGCCTTCCGCCCGGCGGCGCATTGGGACTCGGCGACCACGACCTGCACGACGCGGCGATCGCGGAGCAATACCGCGCCGAGGACATGGAGGTGATGAAAACCGGCGCACCGACCCCGAACCGCGCCTGGATGGTGCCCGGTGCGAAGGGGATTCTACGCTGGTGGGTTTCGCGCAAGACACCGGTGCGGGACGGCGACGGCAGCATCTGCGGCGTCGCCGGGGTGATGTATGAAATTTCCGGCGCGGCGGGTATGACGCAACCCTTCGCAAGGATCGAACCCGCACTGAAACGGATTCATTCGGATGAGCCAAGGAACATTTCCACTGCTGAATTAGCGTCATCATGCCACTACTCACAAAGCCAGTTCAACCGCGTTTTCCGTGGCATAATGGGCATGTCGCCGCGCCGCTACATTTTGAGGCAAAGAATTGAAACGACCAAGGATCTTCTCGCCCGCACCAACCTACCGCTTTCCGAGATCGCTTGGCGCTGCGGATTCTATGATGCTAGCGATTTCGGAAAACGCTTCCGCGAGGAGCAAGGCATCACACCTCGGGCATATCGGCTGAAACTCCGAGCGACGATCCGCGCCCATATCGAAGCACCCTGAGCGAACCTTTGTTTATCAAAATTTGCCTTTGAATAACACCAACACTACGTTAGATTGTTTGCGCTTGGCGAATGGGGGCGTTCTGGTTTCGACGGAATGTCTGAAGCGCTGGCTGCACGTGGAGGTTGATCGGCTGGCCTCCTTAAAAGCCGTTCAAAACAAATAAATGCAGACTCCAACGAGCTCGCATTGGCTGCTTAATTGACGGCCACGTCAAATCCCTGATGTCTGTTAAGGGAGGCGGCGAAACTTAGCAGACTGGATCGGGAGCCGGGGAAACGGGCATCCGGTCGAGAAAAAACAGGATCCTAGGAAAAGCAACGCGGCGGGTCGGCCCAGCCATTCCGAAACACCAGATGATCCGCTAAACGTGTAGAAGCCTGCGTAGATGGCGTTCCGGACAGGGGTTCGACTCCCCTCGCCTCCACCATCCTCCGCTCAGGGGCAAGCGATAGCGGCCCCTAAGCGGAGGATGGTGCCGCGCCGTAGTGCGCCAGCACGCAGGCGGGCCGAAACACCCCTGAGCTACGGCTCGGCAGGCCAGCCATCTAACAGCAGAGTCCATGCACTACACCTACGTCCTTCGCAGCATCGAATACCCCGAAAGGCATTACACGGGACATACCTCCGATCTGAAAATCCGTTTGGCCGAGCACAACCGCCGCAAATGCCCCCACACCGCGAAATTCGCGCCTTGGAAGCTCCAAATCTATTTCGCTTTCGAAACGGAAAACTTAGCGCGGAACTTCGAGCGATACCTCAAAAGCGGCTCCGGCAGGGCTTTCGCCAAGAGGCACTTTGAAGAAAACTCACCACGAGGGGCAAGCGATAGCTGCCCCTGAGCGGAGGATGGTGCAGGCCATTCATTTTGAAGCAGATTCCATGTTCTACAGGTCCTCCGCAGAATCAACTTCCCTTGTGGTCAGGATCAGCTATTTCATATTTCTCCCGACTCTGGGTTGAGCGCGAAAGGCCTTCGCCCCGCGCGATGGTGGGCGGTGCCCCCCCCGTCTTCGTGTTTGACCGCAAACCCCTTCGCCCGCATCTTCCGGGAATGATTTTTCTGCGACCGCTCGCACTTGGCCTGTTCGCCATCCTTTCCATCACCTCCTGCGGGGGAAACCCACCGCCGCGCCCGTCCGGCAACCGCCAGAATGTCGGGGAAGCGATACGGGTCGCCGCCATCCCGCGCACCCCCCCGCCGCCGGTGGCCGCCGAGAGCGTCATCGTGGTGGATCTGGCAAGCGGGCGGAACCTTTACGCGAAGAACGCCGACAGCGTACGCCCCGTGGCGTCCACGCAGAAAATCATCACCGCCCTATGCGTGCTGGACGCGGGCAACATCGACAAGCCCGTTGTCATTTCCGCCTATGACACCGCCTGCGAGCCGACCAAGCTCTACCTCAAGCCCGGCGAACGCTACACGCGCCGCGAGCTACTGAAGGTGCTGATGATAAAAAGCGCGAACGACGTGGCCCGCGCGCTGGCCCGCGACATCGGCGGCAGTGTGGAGGGTTTTTCCGCGCTGATGAATAACAAGTGCCAGCAGCTCGGCATGCGCAACTCACACTTCGTGAACCCGCACGGCCTCACCGAGCCCGGCCAGTATTCGACCGCCCGCGACATGGCCATCGCCGCCCGCACCGCCTACCGCAGCCCGCTGCTGCGCTCCTACGCCGCCACAAAATCCTTCACCTTCACCTACAACGACGGGCGAACGCGTCAGATAGAAAATACCAACAAGCTGCTCAAGACCCTGCCCTACGTCGATGGCATGAAAACCGGCACCACCAACGCCTCGGGCCGCTGCCTGATCTCCACCGGCAGCCTCAACGGGTGCTCCGTGGTCTGCGTGGTGCTGAAATCCAACACGCCGAACATCTGGTCGGATTCCGAAAAACTGCTCCGCTGGTCCCTTGAACGACCGACCGCGGAATGACTCCACGCGAACAGCTCGACGATCTCGCGGAGCGGAAACTTCTCCGGAGCATCACCACCTTCCCGGTCACAGGTACGAGAGTTACCGTAGATGGCCGCGAGCTCTGGAACTTCGCCTCGAACGACTACCTCGGCCTCGCCCACCATCCGGCGGTCGCGACGGCTTTCATCGAGGGCATCGGAAAATTCGGGGCCGGCGCCACCGCCTCGCGGCTGGTAACCGGAAGCGCCACGCCACATCTCCTGTTAGAGGAAACCATCGCCGCCGCGAAAAAGGCGGAAGCCGCACTCACTTTCACCTCCGGCTACAACACCGCCCTCAGCGCGATCCCCGTCATCGCGGGGAAAGGCGATTTCGTGCTGTTAGATCGGCTCGCGCATGCCTCGCTCATCGACGCCGCCCGTATGTCCGGCGCGTCCCTCCGCGTCTTTCCCCACAACGACACCGCGAAGCTCGGCGCGATCCTTTCCAAGCTCCGTGCGAAAAACCCCGCCGCCCGCATCCTCGTCATCACGGAATCCGTTTTCTCGATGGACGGCGATCTCTGCCCGCTCGCGGAAATCCTAGCCGTCTGCGAAACGCACGGAGCACTACTTCTGTTAGATGAGGCCCACGCCACCGGAATCCTCGGCGCGCAAGGCATGGGTCTTGCGGAGAAACTCGGACTCCAGGGAAAAATCCCGTTCCAGATGGGCACGCTCAGCAAGGCGGTCGGCCTTTCCGGCGGATACCTCGCGGCGTCGCGGGATTGGATCGATCTCATCGCGAACCGCGCCCGCCCTTTCATCTACACCACCGCCCCGCCTCCCGCGCTCGCCCACGCTGCGCTCGCCGCCCTCGGGATCATACGTTCCGATGAGGGGAAAACGCTGCGCAAAACTCTATTTGAAAACATCGCGATCCTGCGGGAGAACCAACCCAGCGCGATCGTCCCCCACATCCTGGGGGAAAACGGAACCGCGCTCGCCGCCTCCGCCGCGCTGCGGGAAAAAGGCTTCCTCGCGCCCGCCATCCGTTTCCCCACCGTCCCCCAAGGCACCGCCCGCCTGCGCATCACCGTCTCCGCCGCACATCCGCAGGAAGCGGTTGAAGCCCTTGCCGATGAACTGAAGAATCAACCACAACCGAGCACAGCGAGATAGGCGAACACTTCGCACGGTTGTGGTTAAATTCCAATGGGTTGATCCCGCATCAGCTCTTGCGTTCCCCCTCCAGTTACTGAAGCCTCCGTGTATGGAATACGCCACCGAGACCGAAGTCGACGAAGCCGCGAAGCACCTACGTTCACTCAGCCAAGGCCTCAACCGTGTGCTTTTCGGCCAGGAGGAGATCATCGAACTGGTCATCACCGGCGTCCTTGCCCGCGGCCACATCCTGTTAGAAGGACTACCCGGTCTTGGAAAAACCGAACTTGTGAAAGGCCTCTCGAAGCTCCTGCGCCTCGAAAACAAGCGCGTCCAGTTCACCCCCGATCTCCTCCCCGGCGATATTACGGGAAATCCCGTACTTCAGGAGGTCGATGGCCACCGCGAGTTCGTGTTCCAGCCCGGCCCGCTGTTCGCGAACATCGTCCTCGCCGACGAAATCAACCGCGCTTCACCGAAAACGCAGTCCGCCCTGCTGGAGGCGATGCAGGAGCGCCGTGTGACGGTGTTGGGAAAATCCCACGACCTGCCGCTGCCTTTCTTCGTGCTCGCCACGCAAAACCCTATCGAGCTTGAGGGCACCTACCCGCTACCCGAGGCACAGCTCGACCGCTTCCTTTTCAAGCTGGAGATCACCCGCAATAATGTGGAGACGCTCCAGCGCATCGTTTCCCACCGCGAGATCGGCACCGAGCCGGTAGTCGAGCCGATCATGACCGGCGAAACACTCAACAGCCTGCTTGCCCTGGTGCGCCGCATCCACATGCCGGATGTCGTCGCGAACTACATCGCCCGCCTTGTCGATTCCACCCACCCCGGCCAATCGGACACCGCCGCGCTGATCCGCTTCGGAGCCAGCCCGCGCGCCGCCCTCGCCATGGCCTCCGCCGCGAAAGCCCGCGCCCTCCTCCACGAGCGCATGAACGCTTCCTTCGAGGACGTGAAAGCCATCGCCCCCGCCGTGCTGCGCCACCGCATCGTGCTCGATTACAACGCCCGCGTGGACGGTCACTCGCCGAACTCCGTCGTCGCCACCCTTCTCAAGCAAGTGCCCTTCCAGGACTCCCCCACCCCAAAAAACCTAGTCCCAGCCTAACGCGCAGTGGCTGCGGCGTCCCGCCGCAGTCCGTGCAAGCTGCGTCCCGCAGCGACACCCCTCCATCCATCCCATGAGCCGCCTCCTTCTCGCTCTCCTAGTTTCCCTCCTCCCGCTCCACGCCCAGGAAACGCTTTTCCGCCAAGTCGCCGACACTAGGACCGACACCCACATCGAGGCTATGGCGCTGTTTTCGAACCCCAGCCTCGGCGGCTTCCACCCCGTCCGCGTTACCATTTCGAATAACCAGAAAATCCCGCACAGAGTTTCCCTCGATTTTATCGACAGCTCAACTCACAGCCAAGGTACTACCGCATCTTCGAGTTTCTCATTCGAAGCCGCTCCGGGGAAAGCTGTGGTGACAGATATCCTCGTGCCTCTCACCGTCCAGAATGGACAACATGTTTACCCCTCTTTCACGGTCAAGCTCACCGGCTCGATGGGAAATGCTCAAGGCATGGCGAGAACGGTGTTTAACCCCTCGCAGCCCTGTGTCCTGCTCAGCGAAAGTCTCTACACTCCAAATGGCTCCGCACTCGATACCGCGACCGCTTCGCTCGGTTCTTCAGGCTACGGCGGCAGCAGGACCTTCTCCTCAAAGTTCGATCCCAAGCGCCTTCCCGATGACTGGCGCGCCTTCTCCGGCTTCGATACAATTATGCTCACCGAGGCCGATTGGGCAGATGTCCCTCCCGGCCCGCGCAACGGCATCACCTCATGGGTGCGACTCGGCGGTCAGCTTGTCGTTTACACCACCGGCAACTCTACCGCAGCATCGCTAGGCCTACCCGAAGATCCCGGTTTCGGCGAAGCCCTCATCAAAACCATCAAGCCCGATCTGCGCCTCGATCCGAAAAACACGGTCGATCTTGCCTACACCAAGCGAGCCATCAAGCATCGCCTCGCCGCCATCACCAACGACTTCGCTGGCTCATGGCCGCTCCAGAAATCCTTTGGCGAAAAATCCTTCAACTACATCCTCTTCGTGCTCATCCTGCTCGCCTTCGGCATCCTCGTCGGCCCCGTGAACCTCTTCGTCTTCGCGAAGTCCGGCCGCCGCCACCGCCTGTTCGTCACCACGCCGCTGATCTCCATCGGCACCTCGCTTATCCTCATTGCGCTGATTATTTTCGAGGATGGCTTCGGCGGAAACGGCACCCGCCTCACGTTGATGGAAGTCCGCCCGGACGGAAACCAGAACGCCGCTTTCATCCAGCAAGAGCAGTTTTCCCGCAGCGGCGTGATGACCTCGCCCTCCTTCACGGTGGAAACGCCCGCCCTCATCGCACAGACCCCGCTCGCATCCAGCCGCTGGGCGCGCTTTACCTCCGGCTACGGCTCCTCGGGGACTTATGATCTCCAGCCCACATCCGCCGGCCTCTTTGCCAGCGGCGATTGGTTTCAGAGCCGCTCCGAGCAAGGCCAGCTCGTCACCGCCGTGCTCCCCACCCGTGGCCGCATCGAGGCCACCAACGATCCCGGCACCATTGTCTCCACCTTCGATTTCCCCCTCGAAATGATCCTCTACCGCGACCCATCCGGCCAGTGGCACCGCGGCGAGAACATCGGAAAAGGCAAGCCCGCCAAGCTCACTCCCGTCGATCCCACCATGGTGCAACCCATCCTCAACGACACCGCGAAACGCTTCACCTACCGCAACCAAGCCTTCCTCCGCCGCGTCGCCGACCGCAACGACGCTTACATCGCCTTCGCGAAACAGGCGCCCGCCGTCGAAACGCACCCCGGCATCGACTGGAAAACGGACACCGTCATCACCGGCCCGATCGCCCGCTGAAAATTCAAATTTCAAAAATCAACTCTCAAGGAAGAAACGGATGTCGGCGCAGCGGAACAAAGAGAAACCCTACGATCTTGAGGAGCGCAGCTACACCTTTGCACTCGAGGTCCGGCTTTTTCTCCGGAACACCAAGTGGGATCCGGTCTCTTGGTCTGATATCAAGCAGGTTCTCCGCTCCTCAGGCTCGGTCGCGGCGAATTATCTCGAAGCTCTCGAATCCCTAAGTCCTGATGATTACCTTTACCGTATCCGTATTTGTAAAAAAGAAGCGCGCGAATCGGGACTCTGGCTTCGGCTAATAAGTGACAGCAACCCCATCGACGAATCGATCCACCGCTCCCTCGACGACCTAGTTGGCGAAACAAGTGAACTCGTTAAAATTTTCTCATCCATAATCCGTAATAAAACCACGCAAAACCAACCTCTTCCTTGAGAGTTGAATTTTGAAATTTGAATTTTCATGAGCAACGCCGCCATCGCCGTCCACAACCTTTACCGCTTCTTCGGCCCGCTCCAGGCCGTCAATGGCGTATCTTTCGAAATCCCGCACGGTTCCGTCTGCGGCTTTGTCGGTGCAAACGGCGCGGGCAAGACCACAACCATGCGCATCCTCGCATCGCTCGACTACCCGACCATGGGCCATGCCGAGATCTGTGGGATCAATGTGACCCACCACCCGGCGGAAGTCCGCCGCCTGATCGGATGGATGCCGGATCATTTCGGGAACTACGACAACATGACCGTCCTGGAATACCTGGACTTCTACGCCCGCGCGCTCGGCTACAAGGGTGCGGAGCGCCGCCAGCGCATCGATGAGGTCATGGATTTCACCGACCTCGTCCCACTCGCCGACCGCTTTTCCAACAAGCTCTCCAAGGGCATGACCCAGCGCCTCTGCCTCGGACGGTCCCTGCTGCACGACCCGCAGGTTCTCATCATGGACGAGCCCGCCGCTGGTCTCGACCCCAGGGCGCGCGTCGAGCTCAAGCACCTCATCCGCGTCCTCGCCAAGGAGGGCAAGACGATCTTCATCTCCTCCCACATCCTCTCCGAGCTCGGCGAGATGTGCGATTCCCTGCTGTTCATCAACAACGGCCGCATCGTCCACCATGGCGATTCCGAGAGCCTAAAGAAATCCACCGACCTCCTCGGCGGCGTGCTCTACGACGTGCAGCTCGACGGCGACCCGCAAGCGCTCTCCGATTGGGCCGTTCTCCAGCCGAATATCGAATTCCTCGAGTCCCGGAAAAACGGCGGCCGCATCCGCATCGACACGGAAGACCCGAACAAGGCCGCCGACGTCCTCGCCCGCATGGTGAAAGACAACCTCCGCGTCGTCGATTTCCACCGCGAGCAGCGTAACCTCGAAGACGCCTTCATCGACATCCTCGCCAACCTGGAGAAAAACCAGCCAGCCCTCGCCACCCCACCCCCGCTGCCCCCGCAAGCCAGCCTCCTCCCACAGGAACCACCCTACGATCTGTAAGAAGCCTCTTCCTTGAAAGTTGAACTACCTGTGAGCATAGCGAACCATACATAATCAGCGAAGCCACACCTCATAGCCATCAGGCAATTTTGAAATTTGAATTTTAACCGCATGCACCTTTTCGATTTCCCCGACCGCCTCTCCCCCATGCTCGTCAAAGAGCTGCGGCAAGGCATGCGCACGAAGGCCTTCGTTGGCGTGTTCCTCGCGCTCCAGATCATCCTCGGCGTGATCCTGCTTTCCGCCGGAGCCGCAGCCTCCTCGGACGATGCGGGCAGCACGATCTCGAATATCATCTTCATCTTCTTCTCCATCGCAGTGCTGATCATCCAACCCATGCGCGGTATTAGCTCGCTCTCATCGGAAGTGAAGGGCAACACCATCGACATGATGGTGCTTACCCGCCTCTCGGCATGGCGCATCGTCACGGGAAAATGGGCGTCCATCGTGAGTCAATCCGCGCTGCTGCTGGTTACCATCATACCTTATCTCATCCTCCGCTATTTCTTCGGCGGCATGAACCTGATCGGAGAAATCATTTTTCTCGCCATACTGTTCTTATCCTCCGCAGCACTCACCGCCGTCACTGTAGGGCTTTCCGCTTCTTCCTCCGTAATCCTCCGCTCCGTGCTTCCGATGATCGCCCTGCCCATCGGAGCGTATTCGTTGCTGATGGCGCTCATGTTCGGCGCCTTCGGCGGTGGCGGCATGTCCACCTTCTTCGCTCTCGATACGGAAGAGTCGCGGATCTTCGTTTCCATCTACCTCGCGGTTTGCGCGTATTACGGCTTCTTCATGCTCTCCACCGGCACTTCTCTCATCGCTCCCTATGCGGAGAACCACTCCACCCTCCGCCGCGTTATCTCGCTCGCTGTCACGATCATCACCGCCGTTCTCGGCTCCATGTCGTTCACCGATACCGAAGCCCTGCCTTTCTTTATCACGCTTGTCCTACTGCCGGTGTTCGCGATCTCGCTCTCAGAGTTCGCGCCCCTCGCCGCGCCTACCTATCGGAAATTCGCGAAACGCGGGCCGCTCGGCCAGCTCGCGGGACTATTCCTGTTTCCCGGCTGGGCATCAGGCTTCTTTTTTTGCCTCGTTCTGACCGCGATCTCCGCCGTATCCTTCCTCATCAACCGCCCGACCTATGGCGGAAGCGAACACTTCATCTACGGCCTCGCCTGCCTCGCAGGCCTGCTTTTCCCTGCCGTCATCATCAACGTCTTCCGCATCAACGGCCCGCAGCGAGTTTCCCATTTCATCCTAATCCTGCTCGGCTCCATCGTACTCGCCTCCGTCCTCGCGGGCATTACCAATTCACTATCCAATAAGGATGTACTCTGGCTGTTCTGCTGGATACCGCCCGTTGTGATATTCCTTGAGGAAATAGGAAGCACCTCAAACGATGACGTGCTTGTCTGCTCCTTTATTATCTGCATTATATACATCAGCACGCTCTTGCTCCGCGCCTTCCAGGCATACCGCAAGTCCATCACCGATATCCGTGCGAACTCCGACTCCGAATGAAAACTACCGCGCTGCTTCTCGCCGCTACCGCCGTCCTTTCCGCAGATTCACCCATCGGCATCTCCACACCTTTAGGCAGTGAACACGTTTTCAACAAAGGTCTCGCTTCGATTCGTTTTTCCGTCCTCGCGAACGAGGAGCCTGCCGGTCTCGCTATGACCGCGAAGGAAAACGATACAGAACTCTTTGCCGTAATTCGCGCGGAGGATATTGCTTCGATGAACTTTGCCACCGCCTTCGGAGGAAACGTTACGCATTTTGAAATCCTCCCCCCCGCCGATCTCGACCCGCGCCATAGAAACTCCGCCTTCGAATATGTGCAGCGGCTCACCCTCGCCCACAAGACCACCCGCGAGGCGAACCCCGCCGCTCGCACCGGCATCTCCATCGCTCACTACGACCTCCAATTCCTCGATGCCTGCCTGCGCGACGGCGCCGTGGGTCAGTTCGATTTCGTCTCACTCAGCCCCTTCCCCGTTTCTCCTGACACCTACCGCATCCTGCCCGGTGCGCTGACCACCGTCCGCAAACTCCTCGACCTCCACGGCTTACCTACAGATACCCCCTTGCAGATCACCCTTACCGGCCACAAAGACCAGGTCGTCCTAGCCGCAGCATCCGCCCGCGCCGCAGGCTTCGACCGCGTCTTCATCGAGGCTACCGCCGAAACCCTTGCCAATATCCCGCAAAAATCCGAACCTGCTCCAGTCAGAAAATCCCTCGTCAACTCCACCTCGGTATCCATAGCCCTCGGCGAAACAAACCAAGCCAACGGTATCGAACAAATCCTTCCCTCTGACACACCTTGGGACACCGAGTTGAAAGCAAACCGCCTCCGTCTCTCCGCCACGCCGCCAGTTTTCCGCACCGCCTTTCTCGCCGATCCTACATTCCTCGACCCTAGACGGAAAACCTACGAGATCACCGTTGAGGCGAAGCGCCTCCCCTCCGACGACGGCCTACAAAACGCAACCGGGCTGACGCTGACCTATGAGGCCACCCACGGCCTGCGTACCGCAGACCTCTGGGCTGTTCCCGGCGATAACAAGTGGCACACGCAGACATGGAAAATCACCGACACACGCTTCACCGCCAAACTCGGCTGGCATTTTATCCTCGATGCATCCGGTAACGGAAACGATGTGCTGATTCGTATGGTGAAGGTGAGTAGGTGAAAAACATCATTTAGCGCAGACACCACCTCTTCGTTCTCACCTCGTCTTTCTCGGAAAACAAAGGATATGACGCGGCCTCTCTCCGCACGCATTCTCCCGCTCCCACCTCGTGCGCCCACCGATTCTACTCGGGTCAAAGCTTCACCCTTGATCATCCCACTCCGAAGCCGAATGCTCTTCTAGATGAAAATTACAGCCTTAGACGGTCACACCCTCAACCCCGGTGACAACCCATGGACGGTCATCGAGGCGCTCGGCGAACTCACCGTTTACGACCGAACACAAACCGACCAAATCGTTGAGCGGGCGAGGGATGCGGACATGATCCTCACCAACAAGGTGCCGCTCTCCGCAGAAACCTTGAGCCAGCTCCCAAACCTTAAATTCATTTCCGTCCTCGCCACCGGCTACAACATCATCGACACCGCCGCCTGCGCCGCGCGCGGCATCCCCGTTTCCAACGTCCCGGTTTACAGCACCGACGCCGTGGCCGAGTTCGTATTCTCGCTGATCCTCGATTTCGCGAAGCGCCCCGCCTTCCACAGCGAACTCGCCAAGGAAGGCGCATGGGAGAGCAGCCCGGATTTCTGTTTCTGGGAAAACTCGAATTTCCGCGAACTCGCTGGGAAAACCATGGGCCTCATCGGCTTCGGGCGCATCGGCCAGAGGGTCGGGGAACTCGCTGCCGCGTTCAAAATGAACATCCTTGCCCACTCTCGCTCCCAATCCGCCGCGACCGCCTTCCCCTTCGCTTGGGCATCCATCGATGAGATTCTTGAGAAATCCGATTTCATCTCCCTTCACTGCCCTCTCACCCCGGATACCCACGGCATGATCTCCGCCACCTCGCTTGCGAAAATGAAACCCTCCGCCTTCCTCGTGAACACCGCCCGCGGTCCGCTCATAAACGAGCAAGCTCTCGCCGACGCCCTCAACGCCGGCCTGATCGCCGGGGCCGCGTGTGATGTCGTTTCCGCCGAACCCATCCTACCCACCAACCCCCTCCTGCACGCGAACAACCTTACGCTCACGCCGCACATCGCTTGGGCCGCCATCGAAGCACGCAAGCGACTCATGGCGGTCACCGCCGAGAATATCGCCGCCTTCCTAGCAGGAAAGTCTATCAATACGGTCCAATAAGAATCCCAAACCAATTCCCAATATCATCAAAATTATCTCTTGAAGATATCTCTAAAATCCGCAATTTAACAATCCCTTACCGATATGATAAGAAATTTGAAATCTGCGATATTTGCTTTGGCATCACTCGCTATCATACCAAGTTGCGCAAGCACCAGCGACCCGAACTCCGTTGCCCTTTGCGAACTCCGCGAGGCTGGATACCAAGTTAAGACCACCGAGCGAGGCATGGCTTCATGGTATTCGATCAAGACGAACTACGGTACTAAGACCGCCAGCGGCCAGCGGCTCCGCAACAACGCCCCGACCGCAGCACACAAGACTCTGCCCATGGGCACCAAGGTTCGCGTGATCAACCTCAAAAACAACAAATCCGAAGTCGTCACCATCAATGATCGCGGTCCTTTCATCAAGGGACGCATCATCGATGTGACCATCGGCACAGCCGAGAAACTGGGCTTTCTAAAGAACGGGGTCATTCCGGTAAAG
Source organism: Prosthecobacter debontii (assembly GCA_945869855.1). GTDB lineage: Bacteria > Verrucomicrobiota > Verrucomicrobiia > Verrucomicrobiales > Akkermansiaceae > Luteolibacter. The sequence goes on along the minus strand of CAMBQC010000008.1, from coordinate 18,495 downwards.
GTAGAGGTTCTCTCTAGGATTAACGACAACAAGGGCAAGCGGTGACTAAGAGTTTGCCTTTTGACAAGGCGACCGCAGTCACGGACTCTTAAAGCGGAATATGACCTCCCGCGCCGCTGCCACGAGCCTCGCTCTTCATCTCAACAAGGTAGGCCACACGGCCTACTTCGCCGGCGGCTGTGTGCGCGACAAACTTCTCGGGATCGAACCGAAGGATTACGACATCGCCACCTCCGCCACTCCGACTGAAGTTCTCCACCTTTTCCCAAGCTCCAACCTAGTCGGGTCACACTTCGGCGTGGTCATCGCGAAATTCGAAGGCCACCACATTGAGATCGCAACCTTCCGTACGGACGGCTCATATGGCGACGGACGCCGGCCGGATTCCGTCACTTTCTCTACCCCAGAGGAAGACGCCCACCGCCGTGATTTCACAATCAATGGGTTGTTCGAAGACCCCGAAACCGGTAGAATCATCGACCACGTGGGCGGTGTTCACGATCTTGAGGCAAAGATCATCCACACGATAGGCACGCCCACACACCGTTTTCAAGAAGATGCACTTCGCTTGCTACGCGCCGTTCGTTTTTCCACCACTCTAGGCTTCCCCATCGGGTTGGAAACTTTTGCTGCAATCCGCGAAAACGCCCACCTCCTTGATCAGATTTCCCCCGAACGTATCCGCGACGAGTTTTCGAAAATCATCACCTCACCCAACCGCCGCCGAGGACTGGAGCTGCTTATTGATTCAGGCCTCATCGCCCATTTTCTTCCCGAAGTCCTGCCCCTGATCGGATGCGAGCAGCCACCCGAATGGCATCCCGAGGGCGACGTTTACATCCACACCCGCATCATGTTGGAAATGCTCGCGCCCGACGCACCGCTGGATCTCTGCCTAGCCACCCTGCTTCACGACATAGCCAAGCCACCCACCCGCACCATCGATCCCGACGGGCGCATCCGTTTCAACGGCCACGACGCCCTCGGCGCGGAAATGACCACCGAAATCCTCACCCGCCTGCGATACCCTAATGCCGTGATCCGCGACACCGCTCACATGGTTTCTCGCCACATGCAGTTCATGAACGTGCAGCAGATGCGCAAGGCGAAACTCAAGCGCTTCATGTCAGAGCCGACCTTTTCCCTGGAAATGGAGCTACATCGCGTGGACTGCGCCTCCTCGAACGGTTTCACCGACAACTACGATTTCCTCAACGAAAAGGCCGAGGAATTCTCCCAAGAACCACTCATTCCGCCCCCGCTTGTCACTGGCAAAGACCTCATCGCCCGCGACCTCAAACCCGGCCCGCGCTTCAAGGACATTCTGGAGGAAATCCAGACTGAGCAGCTCGAAAACCGACTCACCACCCGCGAGGAAGCCCTGGACTATCTGGAAACGCTACTGCGTTGAGCAAAAATCGTGGCTGGGACTTGCAGTCCCAGTCCGTCGCGGGGACATTCTTTCCCCAGCAACCTTCCGCAAATCCTACGAAATTTTTCCCATCCGATGTTCCATGTTGGACGTTCGATGATCGATGTTCAACTATCGCCCCAATGATCTCACCCATCCCCACCTCCATCTCCGATCCCATCAACGCGAAGATCCTAGCCGTTTCCGAAGACCTCGTATCCGGTTTTCAGCGCCATCCATTCCACGTCATTGCTGATCAATCCGGAGTCCCTCTCGAAACCGTGATCGAACGCATCCGTGCCATGCAGGAGACAGGCATCATCCGCCGCGTGCGCCAGACGATGCTGGCCACGAAGCTCGCCCACGGCGCATTGGTCGCATGGAAAGTGCCGGAGGAAAAACTGAACGACGCCTTCGAGTTCATGGCAAAGGAAGACCCCTTTTCCGGCCACGTCGTAATCCGCTCCACTGATACCGAAGTCTCCGGATCCGGTTACCGGCTCTGGACAACCCTCAAAGTCCCCGTCGGCGAGTCGCTCGATTTCCACGCCACCAAGCTCCTGCAACTCACCGGAGCGACCGAATATCTGCTCATGCCCGCCAACGGAGTATTCGCCCTCGGCGTCGGCCACGTGCGCCGCAAAACCATGGAACCCGGCGAGAAATCCGACGAACCCGCCGTGATGATGACCACCGTCCCCGCCGATCTCAGCGAAGAGGAATGGGACATCCTGCTCATTCTCAAAGAGGAACTCACACTCGATGAGATCTGCGAAAACCCGTGGGAAAAACGCGCCGCACAGGCCGGTGTTTCGCTCGACCGCTTCTGCGAGGTCGCTGAAACACTCAATACGAAAAAAGTTATCGGCCGATTCTCCACTTTCCTCGAGCACGTAAAACCCTCCGCCGAAACCGGTGAGCGCGTCACCCGCTTCAACGGCCTCTTCCACTGGGCCGTGCCCAAAGGCCGCGAGATCGAGGCCGGCGGCGAGGTCGGGCGCCACTTCTGCATGACCCACTGCTACTGGCGAGAAGGCGGCCCACAGTTTGGTGACGTGAACATTATGGGTGTTGTCCACGGCACCGAGAAAGACCGCGTTCTCACTCACAAGGGCGCCATCGACAAGCATCTTGAATCCATCGGTATCCCGATCTCCTACACCAACGTCTTCTGGGGCGGCCGTTCCGAGATCAAGCCCTCGGAGATTTCTCCCAAGATTTACCGGGAGTGGCACGCGAAGCACGCGTAAACCCTCGTAGCGGATTGCATTTACGTAGTTCATGTAAATATCTTTAGCGCCTAGGACTTTGTAGTCACATTTCCGCACACGAACTTTTAGCAACCGGCCTCAATTACGCTGTTATCGGAGCCGAGGAACCTTTTTGACAAAACGCCCACCATCCCCAACCCTCCGCCCACACGAGTTTTTACAAAAAAAAGCAAGACTATGAGCTTCATCCGCACATTCACCACCGGCTCCGGCACAGAGGGCAAACTCCATTCGCTTCCCGCCCTCGCAGAAAAATTCCCGAACCTTTCCCTGCTCCCCGTCTCGATCCGGATCGTGCTCGAGTCTCTGCTCCGCAATAACGACGGTCTGAAAGTTTCCGACAAGGACATCCACAACCTCGCGAACTACAACGCGAAATCCCCCGGCGATTACGAAATCCCCTTCGTCGTAGCCCGGATCGTGTTGCAAGATTTCACCGGCGTGCCTTTGCTCGTCGACCTCGCCGCGATGCGCTCCGCCGTCCACGCGATGGGCAAGGACGCGAAAATGATCGAGCCACTCGTGCCCGTGGATCTCGTCGTCGATCACTCGGTGCAGGTCGATTACGCGGGCACCGGAGCATCGCTGGAGAAAAACCTAGAACTCGAATTTCACCGCAACCGCGAGCGCTACGAGTTCCTGAAATGGGGCGAGCAGGCGTTCGATACGTTTAAAGTCGTGCCACCCGGCATCGGCATCGTCCACCAGGTGAACCTCGAATACCTCGCAAAGTGCGTGCTTGAGAAAGATGGCGTGTTTTATCCAGACACCCTGGTCGGCACCGACTCCCACACCACCATGATCAACGGCCTCGGCGTCGTCGGCTGGGGCGTGGGCGGTATCGAGGCGGAGGCGGGCATGCTCGGCCAGCCGGTCACTTTCCTCGTTCCTGAGGTCGTCGGAGTTTATCTAACAGGCGAACTCCATACCGGCGTCACCGCCACCGACCTCGTCCTGCTCGTCACCGAAGTTTTGCGGAAAACCAAGGTCGTCGGAAAATTCGTCGAGTTCTACGGCCCCGGCGCGAAAGCCCTGTCGCTGCCCGACCGCGCGACCATCGCTAACATGGCTCCCGAATACGGCGCGACCATGGGCTTCTTCGGCATCGATGAAATCACCACCGGCTACCTCGAAGGCACCGGCCGCTCGCCCGAGCTCTGCACCACGGTCGAAAACTACTACAAGGCGCAAGGCCTATGGGGCATCCCGACCGACCGCGACGCCCTCCAGTTTTCCCAAATCGTCGATCTCGATCTCTCCACGGTGAAACCCGGAGTCGCCGGCCCGAAACGCCCACAGGATCGCATCGAGCTGGACTCCCTGAAATCCAAGTGGGCGTCCCTCCTCACCGGCCCCGCTCCCGACGGTTACAACAAGCAGCCCGTCATCAATACGGAAACCCCGGAAAACCTCCCGCCCACCCTCGACGACCAACCCGACGATCCGACCAACATCGCCCACGGCTTCGGCGCGGAAATCGGCGTGGTCACCGAATCGAACGAAGACCCCGCCTACCCGCTCTGGGAAGTCACCGTCGATTCCAAGGACGGCATCAAGGACACGATCACCCACGGCTCCGTCCTGATCGCCGCCATCACTTCCTGCACGAACACCTCGAACCCCAGCGTGATGCTCGCCGCCGGATTGCTCGCGCAAAAAGCCAACGCGAAAGGCCTCACCGTTAAGCCTTCAGTGAAAACATCGCTCGGCCCGGGCTCGCGCGTCGTCACCGATTACCTCAACAAGACCGGCCTCCAGGTAGAGCTCGACAAGCTCGGCTTCCAGACCGTCGGCTACGGCTGCACCACCTGCATCGGCAACTCCGGCCCGCTCGACACCGGCATCGAGGATGTCGTGAAAGCCGAGGACATCGTCGCCGCCTCCGTCCTTTCCGGAAACCGCAATTTCGAAGCCCGCGTCCACCAATCCATCAAGGCGAATTTCCTCATGTCCCCGCCCCTCGTCGTCGCCTTCGCCATCGCGGGCACGGTCGATATCGATATGGAAACCGAACCACTCGGCTTCGGCTCCGACGGCCATCCTGTTTTCCTGAAAGATATCTGGCCCACCTCCGCCGAGATCGAGGCCGCGATGAATTCCTCGCTGCGTCCCGACGTTTTCCAACGCCTCTACACCGGCTTCGCCGACCAGAATCCGAAGTGGAACGAGATCAAATCCTCCACCGGCAACGTCTATGAATGGGATCGCGAATCCACCTACATCCAGGAGCCGCCGTTCTTCGACGGCTTCACCCCGGAGCCGCGCGACATCGTTGAGATCAAGGGCGCGCGCCCGCTCGGCATCTTCGGTGATTCCGTAACCACCGACCACATCTCCCCCGCCGGAGCGATCAAGAAAGACAGCCCCGCCGGTCGTTTCCTCACCGAGAAAGGCGTCGATTTCTTCGACTTCAACTCCTACGGCTCGCGCCGCGGCAACGACCGCATCATGACCCGCGGCACCTTCGCCAACGTCCGCATCAAGAACCTCATGGTTCCCGGCACCGAAGGCGGCGTGACCATTCTTGGGGGAGCACACGCGACCTCGCGTGTCGAAGAAGACACCCCGCCTTCTTCATCTGTTGTGTCCATCTACGACGCCGCCGCCGTCTATCAGAAAGAAGGCACGCCCACCATCGTCATCGGCGCCGAAGACTACGGCATGGGCTCCTCCCGTGACTGGGCCGCAAAAGGCACCAACCTCCTCGGAGTGAAAGCCGTCGTCACGAAATCCTTCGAGCGCATCCACCGCTCCAACCTCGTCGGCATGGGCGTCCTGCCCTGCAACTTCGTCAACAAGGACGACTACGAGAAAGTCAAAGACCTCGCCGACGCCACCTTCGACATCCTCGGCATCGACAACGACCTCAAACCGATGCAACAAGCCACCCTTCGCGTCCACCCCGGTAGGGATGGCTCGCCGAGCCGTCCGCCCTCATTCGATCTCCCGATCGTAGTCCGCATCGATACGCCAGTGGAAAAAGACTACTACCGCGCCGGCGGCATCCTGCCCTACGTCCTCGCGCAGATTTTGGGGTAAGGAGCCGGGACATTCCTGTCCCGATCAAGTTCAACAAAAAGCCACCTTCCTTCGCGAAGGTGGCTTTCTTATTTGAGCGACGAGCTACGTTTTGGAGTTTGTTCGCGAAACACCTTTCTTGACTGATCGTCCATAGACCTCAGACGACATTCAGCATGGACTTTAAGTCATGTTGAAAAACGATCCACTACTTGCTTCGCTAGGACAAAGAGTCCGCCAGCAGAGGGAAAAGAAGCAACTCACCCAAGAGAAGCTCGCTGAGTTTTCCTGTCTTGATCCCACCTATATCAGCGGAATTGAACGTGGATTGCGCAATCCCGGATTCAGGAATGTCGCCAAGATCGCAAAGGCTCTCGGAATTAAGACATCCCAACTTTGCGAGGGGGTGGATTTGTGAGTTCCAAGAACACGAAAAGAGCAAAGCCCAAAGACGTCCGCACAACCAAGGCGGTTTTGAAGGAAGAAGAAGACCCGTTTGGCTCTTTACAAAACTCAAGTATCAATCCCAACGCGCCGCGATTCATCGACCTCTTTTGTGGAATTGGTGGTTTCCGCATCGCGTTCGAGAAGGTTGGAGGAACTTGCGTTTTCTCCAGCGATTATGACAAATTCTCCCAGCAGAGCTACGCAGCAAACTTCGGTGAAAAGCCGCACGGCGATATCCACGAAGTTGCAGTCGCAGATATACCCGCGCACGATATTCTTTGTGGTGGTTTTCCCTGCCAGCCGTTTAGCATCGCCGGCGTATCAAAGAAAATTAGTCTCGGAAGGGGACATGGATTCGACGATATCAAACAAGGAAATCTATTCTTCTCGTTGGCGGATATCCTCGACTACCATCGACCTGCGGCCTTTGTTTTGGAAAATGTAAAGAACCTTAAGGGACATGACAAAGGAAAGACTTTCCGGATAATTCATGACACACTGACCAAGGCCCTCGGCTACACGGTCTATCACAAGGTAATCGATGCGAAGAGTGTCGTTCCGCAACATCGGGAGAGGATCTTTCTTGTGGGTTTCCGTGAGTGGCGTCACTTCGAATTCCCCAAATTCCCGGACGAAGGTCCGAAGCTCGGAAGCATTCTCGAGCCGAGGCCTGACCCGAAATATACGCTTTCGGATCATCTCTGGAATTATCTTCAAAACTATGCGGCGAAACATAAGGCAGCGGGAAACGGTTTCGGCTTTGGCATCGTCACAGGTTCCGACACGACTCGCACTCTAAGCGCTCGATACCACAAGGACGGCTCCGAAATACTTATCGCACAAAAAGGCAAGAACCCCAGAAGACTAACGCCTCGAGAATGCGCCCGCCTTATGGGCTATCCGGACAGCTTCAAGATCGAAGTTTCAGATACACAGGCGTATCGGCAATTCGGGAATTCCGTAGTAGTGCCTGTTGTGGAGCGCATTGCAAAAGCGGTAGCAGATACACTCAAACGAACGGCTGCAAAACCAGAAGATCTCGTGCTTTACGACAAACACTCAGCCAATAGCGAAGCAATATTTAAGAGTCAGAAGCCAGTCAAATATCCAAAGAGAAAATCGAACTCAAAAAGCCCATGAAGTTTGGACAACTTTCTAACGTATTTGTAAGCTTTGCATGGAAGCAGCTGACAGCCGTTGAAGCGGATGCGACTGCTTCGAATGGCCATGAATTCAATTCGTCGAACTCACTTCGGGCTATTCTTGGCGAAACAACTAGACGCTATAACCAAGGAACTGGGATTCCGACGCGGTTCTTACATTTTAGCGATCAAGATGAAGCACCTATTGAGGCGTCTGGTTTTCTCAGTTGGTATGATTCACGGAAAAGGGTTTCAACGCGCAGCGCGGAATGGCGATTGTATTACACAGATAATCCTGTAATTGGACGAAAGGGTCGTGCTATATCGGGCGATTTTATGGTCGTAGCATTTACAGCGGATAATCAAGCTGCGACTGTATTTTTAGCGCCTGCTGGTTCAACCTGTGAAAGCCAGCTGCGATGGCTTTTTGGCATCAAAGAAGGCGAGCAATTGAGCTTCGGGATGGCAGAAGTTGGCAATGAGCAAGTGGTGGATATGACCCGCGCTAGAATACTGGAAGCGGCAGGAATAATGGTGCTCGCTGAAGATGAGACACTCTTGGAAAAAATGCTCAAGAAATTCGGAGGCAAGTTTCCCACCACTGCAACCTTCGGGAAGTTCGTTCGGTCCAGTCTTACGAAAATACGTGCTGAAGACGATGCTGACCTCGCTCTGTCAGAATGGATGGAGCGCGAGGAGTTCGCTTTCAGAGTTCTGGAAAAGCATATTGTCGAAGAGAAACTCAAGTCCGGCTTTGCGGATGTGGATGATTTCGTGAAGTGCTCGCTTTCTGTCCAGAATCGCCGTAAGTCGAGAGCGGGACTAGCATTTGAAAACCATCTGTCAGAAGTTTTCCTCGCTCACAATCTCCTTTTTGAGCGCACGGCGAAGGTCGAGAACAACGCCAGACCGGATTTTCTGTTTCCCGGTGCCTCCCAATATTTCAACGACGATTTTCCTGTAGAGCTACTGACACTTCTCGGAGCTAAAACATCATGCAAAGACCGTTGGAGACAGGTTCTCGCAGAGGGTCCTAAGGTAAAGGAAAAGCATCTCGTCACTCTGGAACCTGCGATCAGTTCCAACCAACTTTCCGAAATGCGGGAGCACAAGTTGCAGCTGGTGGTTCCCGTGGCATTGCATGCGACATACCCAGCTTCAGAGCGCAACGGAATCTGGGACGTGGCAACATTTATTGACTCTGTTAAGAGCAAGCAGCTCAAAGCCCGGATTTAAAACGAACATTCAGCTCGCCACCCGGAATCCGGATTGGATCATCGGCTATTTCAGACCAATCTCCGTTACATGAAGACGCTTGATCGAATGAGCCTTGCCACCAGCGGTGGTTTGGACGTAGAGGCCGCTTGGGAGCGTGCTAAGAAGCGTTGGGATAAAATGGACCAAGACGAAAGACTCCAGACCTTCGTCGATGCGGGCATCCTCACCAAGAAGGGTAATCTGACCAAACCCTACCGTGGAACTTTCGTGAAAGTGAAAGCCTGAAGGGATTGGAAGGAATACAGGATTGAAATCAAATCATCCTCCACGCCGCCGCTGAGAATTCAAATCGTTCCGAACAAACGGTCGCCCGCGTCGCCGAGGCCGGGGAGGATGTAGCCTTTGTCGTTGAGGCAGCGGTCGATGGCGGCGGTGAAAACAGGGACCTGCGGATGCGCGGCCTCCATGGCGGCGATGCCTTCCGGGGCGGCGAGCAGGGAGGCGAAGCGGATGCGTTTCGCCCCGGCTTCCATGAGGGTGGTGACCGCCTGCACGGCGGAGCCGCCGGTGGCGAGCATGGGATCGAGCAGGATGAGATCCGCCTCGGCGAGTTCCGTGGGATGCCTGAGGTAGTAGGACTCGGGCAGGAGGGTTTTCTCGTTTCTCGCAAGGCCGATGTGGGCCACCGCCGCCTGCGGGATGAGATCGAGAAAGCCATCAAGGAAACCGAGACCCGCACGGAGGATGGGCACGAGGATGATGGGGCGGGCTATGCTTTCCCCGGAGGTGATCTCCAGCGGGGTCTGGCAAGGCACCACCGTTCGCTCCAGATCCGCCGTGACGGCGGGCACCATCAGCGAAGCGATGCGCCGCACGCGCTGGCGGAACTCATGGCTCGGGCAATCCGGATCGCGAAGACAGGTCAACTCGGCGGAGATCAGCGGGTGGTCGATGTGATGGAGCATTTCAGTCCTTGGAAGAGAGGATGCGTTTCACATCAGCAAGCTCCACGCCGAGCGCGCGGGCGGTTTCCTTGAGATCGCCGCCGGAGCGGTCGAGCATGCGCCCGACGATCTGGCTGGAAACCCAGGTCATCAGCGGCGTGTTGGTGGGCGCGGCATTGATCACCTGATCGAGTCCGTGCGCCAGGGCGGAAGTCCTGATAGGAGCCGAGGCGAGAGGGATATCAGCGGGTAAAAGGATCTGCGAGGAAGCGAGCGCACAGGCGCGGGCGATGGTGTTTTCCAGCTCACGGACATTGCCCGGCCAATTGTGCGAGCAAAGCGTGGCGATGGCCTCGCCGGAGATGCGGATCCGCGCCATACCGTTTTTCCTAGTAATGCGCTGGAGGAAATACTCGGCCAGTAGCGGGATATCCTCGGGGCGATCGCGAAGCGGCGGGATGCGCAGCTCGACAACGTTTAGCCGGTAGAATAAATCCTCCCGGAAACGCCCTGCGGAAACCTCGGCGGCGAGATTCTTGTGCGTGGCGGCGACGATGCGGACATCTGTTTTGAGCATGTCGTTGGAGCCGACCCGTGAGAACCCCCCATCCTGCAGTACGCGCAGAAGTTTCACCTGGATCGTGAGCGGCATGTCGCCGATCTCATCGAGGAAGAGCGTTCCGCCATCCGCCTGCTCGAAGCGGCCCTCGCGGCGTGAAAACGCGCCAGTGAACGAACCTTTCTCGTGGCCGAAGAGTTCGCTTTCGAGAAGGTTTTCTGGGATTGCGCCGCAGTTGATCGTGATCATCTCCTTCTGGCGGCGAGGACTGTATTCATGCACCGCCTTCGCGACTAGTTCCTTGCCAGTGCCGCTTTCCCCGGTAATAAGAACCGGCGCGTCTGACCTCGCCACGCGGCCGACGAGCTTGAAAACTTCCTGCAAGGCGCGCGATACGCCGATGATTTTCACGCGCCCGTCCGAACTCGGCAGCTCCGCCGTCGGCCGCTCCGCACTGCGCCTATCCTCTACCGTCTGCAGCGCCGACTCGACCACCGGCCGCAGCTCGAACGAGAGCGACTCTTTTCTAAGCACATCATGCGCGCCCTTCTGGGTGGCCTCGATGATCTGCCCTGTGGTGGGGAAACCAGAAGTGAGGATGACCAGCGTATCGGGGCTTTGCGCCCGAATCCGGCCGAGGAGGTCAAGGCCGTCGAAGGGTTGCAGATCGACCGCTGCGACGACCACACAGACCGGCGTTTTCTCGATCACCTTGATCGCCTTGCCCGCGTCATCGCAGCGGAGGATGCGCAGGCCCTTCGCAGCAAGATGCTTTGTGGCCCAGTCTAGGAAATCCAGATCGGGATCCACAATCAACAGGGTTTCTTCTGCGTCGGTTTCGGGCATAAAGCACGTTGGGACGGGAGATTCCGGGATGAACGGAAGGAATGCAAGGTGCAAGATTGCCTCGGGTGGCGTTCGTGCTATTCGAGGTTGAGCCGTTCTCCGGCCCGCGCTACAACGTTGTTAGAAATAATTGCCGAAACCTCCGAACATGCCGTGCACCTCAACCGCCGCAGCGAGCACACCGTCCAGCTCTGGGTAGAGCGCACTCTCAGCTGGCAGCATAACCACGGCGGTGCCGCAACGAGGTGAGGAGGAGCGCTGCGGTTCCGAGGGTCAGCATGTAGGAAGGCTCGGGAATCGCCGTTGCGGACCATGCCAATCCGTAATCGATACCCGCCAGGGCACCGAACATATTGTTCTTACGGGATACGCGTATGCCGTAGCTTCCGGTCGCGGGAATCGTCAGGCTGAGATGCTCATTGCTGTCGTAAAGACCCTGGCTGCTGGCGAACATGGTGGTGAAAGCCGAGTCCCACAGCTGAAGATCGAGATTTGCGAATGAGTCATCTGAGGCCACGAAGCTACCGGGAACGTAGGTGCGGTCGCGGAACCACGCGAGCGTCGCAGTCAAGTTCGTGCCGCCGAGTAGGAGGGTGGTCATGGGGTAGTCGTTATTGGCCAGAGAATTTCCAAAACCCCCGAAGTCCCAGCCCACCGCACCGATAGCACCGCCGCCGCTGCCGGCCACGTCCTGCCCCCCCCCGATATACTGCGTGTACGCTTTCGTGAGATTCATCTGCCCGGCTCCTTGGACGAAATCAACACCCTGGGTTGTGACCGAGGCTCCGGATATGACCGTCGGGTTGTTTGTCCAACCGGCGAGCTTGTCCGCCGAGTTCATCAATACCGCCTTGATCACCCTGCTCTCACGCGAATTCTGACCCATACCGAGGCTAATACTGGCATCATTGAGCAATGTAGCCCCACCTGCCACGATCGGCGCGGCAAAACTCGTGCCAGCCACGCCGCCGCTGTATAGATTCGTTCCCTCAACGAGCGTGGATCCAGGTAGAGCGATCCCATTACCGCCTGTCTGACCTCCATAGAATGCCAGGGTAAGGGTTTGCCCGGGAGCCAGAATATCCACGGGCGCCCGGACTCCCGCTATAATACCATTTACAGGGTCGAAGTAGTTCTGGGGGCCGCGCGAACTGAATGAAGCCACGGTGGTGTAAGCGTTTCCAGGGCCAGTAGCACCCACCGAAATGCCGTTGTAACCGGAGGCTGGCGCACCCACCGTGTTGCCACTTGGACCGCTGTTCCCCGCTGCGAAGACCCAGGTGGTGCGCGGGTTATTCTTTGTGATCGCATCATACGCCCATGCAAACCCCGAGGAGGACGATGAATCCGTGAAACCAAACGAACTGTTGGCAACATTGGCTTGACCCAATACAGAAGCCATATGATCCAGCGAGCTCTCAATGGTGTCGTCGAAGCTGCCTGCATAGGCACTTCCCAGCCATTTCGTGGCAATAGCGGAGCTGCGCAAGGTCGCGCCATGAGCGATGCCTTGCTGGAATCCAGCCGGAGACGAGCCGCCGAGGCGCCCGCCCATCGCAGCGCCGACCCACGTTGCGTGGCGATCCGCCTCGTTGAGTGCGCCTGAGGCGGCATTGTTGTTTTGGATGGTGTGGCCGAGCGATTCGTGTCCGCTCCAAATGTGACCTGCCTCGATATTCAGCATGGTGGCGTTCGTCCCGGTATAACCGGCCGAATAAAATGTATTCGCCCCGACAAAGCTATTGATGTTGATCCCAGTTAAAATGCTCGGACTACTTGAGACGATATAGTTCTCCGCTTGGAACGTCGAGTTGGGGTTGAGCGTAGAGATCACGGCTCCGCTGGCATTCACGGTGTAGCCATCAAGCTGAACACCCATGAGAGGAAGCAGTGCGCCGCCGTAAGAAAGAAAAGCAAAAACCAAAAATAGGCATGGATTATCCGATTTTTTTGCACGCTTCATTCTTTTTCTCTAATTTCTAGAAGGACATAAAGGCAAAACAAATATGTGACGAATTCTCATCGAAATCGAGCGACGTTCGCAGCGTCTAAAAAAAGCTGGGTGAAAAAACCGAGCCGAATAGCCATACAATTTTTACAAAAAATGCTTCCCGTTCTTGAATAAGGTATGACCCGCTGGCGCCAGAAGTCCCATGGAGCGAAAAGCGCTACGCGGGTGAGAGTGGCGCATCTCCACCCAATTCGTTTCACACGACCCCGTAGGCGAGCATCGCATCCGCCACTTTTACGAAGCCAGCGATGTTCGCCCCCGCGCGGTAGTCCACGGGCCTCCCTTGTCTTGCGCCATATCGCACGCATTTCGTGTGGATATCGGTCATGATTGCGACGAGGCGCGCGTCCACTTCCTCACGGCTCCAGCTGATGCGGAGCTGGTTCTGGCTCTGCTCAAGGCCAGAGACGGCGACGCCCCCCGCGTTCGCCGCCTTCGCGGGGCCGAAGAGGACGTCATTCGCCAGGAAAATTTCCGTGGCTTCCGCGCTACAGGGCATGTTCGCGCCCTCGGCGACGGCACGCACGCCGTTTTTCAGCATCGCCGTGGCGTCATCCGCTTCCAACTCGTTCTGCGTAGCACAGGGGAAAGCGAGATCCGCCTTTACGCCCCATGGGGTTTTACCCTCATGGTAATCGCAGCCGAATTTCTCCGCGTAACCCTGGATGCGCCCGCGGCGGTTTTCCTTGAGATCAATGAGCCAATCCAGCTTCTCGCGAGTGATCCCCTGCGGATCGTGGATGAAACCGTCGGAGTCCGAGGCGGTGAGTACGGTGGCGCCGAGCTCTATGAGTTTCTCGATGCAATAGAGCGCGACGTTCCCCGAGCCGGAGACGAGCGCCGTTTTTCCCGAGATACCCTCCCCTTCCTGCTCAAGCATGAGCCGCATGAAATACACCGCGCCGTAACCCGTCGCCTCCTTGCGGACGAGGCTGCCGCCGAAGGACAAACCCTTCCCTGTTAGAATTCCCGCGAAGCGGTTCTCAAGGCGCTTGTATGTCCCGAAAAGATAGCTGATCTCCCGGGCGCCGACGCCGATGTCACCCGCTGGAACATCCACGTCCTCGCCGATGTGGCGGTGCAGCTCGATCATCATGGATTGGCAGAAACGCATCACCTCGCGGTCGGACTTGCCCTTGGGATTGAAGTTCGAGCCGCCCTTCGCGCCGCCCATCGGCAGGCCGGTGAGGCTGTTTTTCAACACCTGCTCGAAGCCGAGGAATTTCAACACGCTCTGGTTCACGGAAGGATGAAAGCGCAGCCCACCCTTGTAGGGGCCGATGGAGTTGTTGAACTGCACCCGCCACGCGCGGTCGGCGCGGATGCCGCCCTTGTCGTCCTCCCACGTCACGCGGAAGCTGATGATACGGTCCGGCTCCGTCATCCGCTCTAGGATGTAGGCGTCGCGGTATTGGGTATGCTCCGCCGTGAAAGGGATGAGTGTCTCCACCGCCTCGCGCACCGCCTGCTGGAACTCGGTCTCGCCCTTGTTTCGCTTCCGCAGCCCGTCCATGAACGCGGTAATTTCTCTTTTGATCGCGGGGTTGGTTTCCATATCCGCATATCTTCCCATATCACACGCGAAAGGAAATGGGATATTTGCGGAGTGAAGCGAAGGCTGGAGTTGGGCGAAGCCTTTTGAGTGCGGAGAGGATCATCGCTGTTGTATGTTTATGCCGGAAACAGCTTTGACATGGAAAGTTCGAAGCGCCTGCGCAAACCAGCCCGTCCTTGAACAAAAGCGGCGAATGATCGCGCGCACTCAACAGGCTGAAGCCCACTCTCCTGTTGCCGAAAGCACGCTTGTCATAGATCATCCGCGCGTGGCGGTTTTCCTGGCGATCGAGAGTTCATGCGATGAGACGGCGGTGGCGATCCTGCGCGGGGAACCGGGCGGTGCAGCGGAAGTGCTGGCCAGCGAGGTGGCCTCTCAGATCGAGGAACACCGCGAGCACGGCGGCGTGGTGCCGGAGGTGGCGTCGCGCAGCCATTCGCTGAATCTCAACGCGCTCGTCGAGCGGGCGCTGGATACGGCGGGGATCGGGATGGGCGACGTGGATGTGTTCGGCGCGACGATGGGGCCGGGGCTGGCTTCTTCGCTTTTGGTGGGCAGCACGGCGGCGAAGGCGATGGCCTGCGTTTCCGGGAAACCCTTCGTCGGCGTGAACCACATGGAGGGGCATCTGCTTTCGCCGTTCATGGATCGCACGGCGGTGCCTCCCCACATCGGGCTGATTGTTTCCGGTGGCCATACGCTGCTAATGGATGTCCGCGCGGCAGGCGATTACCAACAGATGGGCACCACCCGCGACGACGCGGCAGGCGAGGCCTTCGACAAGGTCGGTAAAATGCTCGGCCTCCCCTACCCAGGCGGCCCAGGGATCGAGAAGGCGGCGAAAAACGGCGACCCTGCGGCCTACGATTTCCCGCGCTCCATGATGCAGGCCGGCGAGCTGGATTTTTCATTCTCCGGCCTGAAAACGGCGGTGCTCTACACGCTCCAGAAAAATCCTGACGCCAAAATTACGGACATCGCTGCTTCGTTTCAAACTGCGGTGGTCGAGGTTCTGTTAGAGAAAGCCATCCGCGCGGCGAAACGGGCGGACGCGGACATCATCGGCCTCTCCGGCGGCGTGAGCCTGAACCGAGCAGTGCGGGAGGCGTTTTCCGTCCGCTGCGGGAAAGAAAGCATCGAGCTCGCGGTGGCGGAGCCGGGTGTTTGCACCGACAACGCGGCGATGATCGGCTTCGCGGGGCTGCTGCGGTTCTTCGCAGGGAAAACCGATGCGCTGGATGGGGATATTGATCCGAATCTCCGGCTGTAAGGAATGCGGGTTGCAAACCCGCGCTCCCTGCTCTCACTTCCCGGTCAGCTCGGCTAGACCCAGCTCGCGAGCGAGTTCGTTGAACTCAGCGATCTCGGCGGGGGTGAAGTGGAGTCCGCCCGCCGCGTCGGAGGCCTTACGGGCGCTTGCCTCGATCTGGCCGGGGAGCATGGCGTTGTCATTGCCGTGACCGAGGACGTCGTCGAGGACGGCCTTGAGGTTCTGGATCTGTGAGCGGCCTTTCGCGAAATTTCCGCCGGAGATCGCGTCTGGATGGATGACGTGGAAATAGAACACCATGGTGGTTTTCTCCGTTTGATCCGCGTTTCCACGTCCGCGAATCGTAGGGATAGAACCACCGATCAGGCCGCCGAAGATCTCGTTGAGAAGGCACATGCCGTAGCCTTTGTGGCCGCCGAACGGTAGCAGTGCGCTGACCTCGTTCGGGTCGGTCGTGGGCTGGCCGTTCTTATCGACAGCGGCTCCGGGAGGGAGTTGTTTACCCTCGCGTTTCAGAGCCTGCACGCGGCCCATCGCCACGGTGGCGGTGGCCCAGTCCATCACAATAGGGAAACCGTTCGCGCCCTGCGAGGGGATGCCCCATGAGTGCGGGTTCGTGCCGAGGGTCGGGAATTTTCCGCCGAACGGAACGACCTCGGCGAGGGTGGAGGTGCAGTTCGTGTAAGCGAAATATCCGCGCTCGGCGGCCTCCATCACGTAGCCGCCGCCCCAGAGGTAGTGGAACGCATTGTCCACCGCGATCTGGGCGATGCCGTATTGGTCCGCGAGCTCGATGGCACGGTCGATCGCGCGGTAGGCGACGGCCTGGCCGAGTTTCTTGTTCGCGTTCCAGATTTCGGAGGCGGGGAAACGGGAAGGCAGCACCTCGATTTCCGCGCCGGGCACGCAGCCGCCGATGGCCGAGCCGAAAAGGTGATCCAGGTGCAGCGCCTTGAGCGCATGGTGGGTGCGGATGCCGTGGCGCGCAGCTTCGGCGGCGAGTTTCGTGCCGAGCACGGCCTCATCATCGTTGTAACCGCGTGATTTGTAGGCGGCGATGACAAGCTGGTCGTGAGCTTCGCGGGAGACGGTGAGGAAATCGGACATGGTCGGTATGGGGATTTGTTTGCGGAGAGGCGCCATCCAAGCCCTCCGCCCTGTTTTCCGCAAGGCCAAGACTTGGAAAATTTCTGGCATTTCCACCTCCAGCATCCAGCTTGTCTGGGAACCATGCGCGCCTTCGCATTCCCCTTTCTCATCACGGCCGTGCATGCAGCGGAGCCCGCCTTCGTTCTGCGGCCAGGCGATGCCAAGATCACCTCGCCCGCCGTCACCGAGGCTTCCGGTCTCGCCGCCTCGCCTTCCGCTGACGGATTTCTCTGGATGATCAATGACAGCGGCGGCACGCCCGAGATCCATCTCGCGCAGACCGATGGCACATCGCGCGGAGCGGTGACCGTGACCGACGCGGTGAACAAGGATTGGGAGGATCTCGCGGCGTTCACGATGGATGGAAGCCATTGCCTGCTTATCGCGGATACCGGCGACAACGGCTCCGCCCGGGAAGCCTGCAACCTCTACATCGTCCGCGAGCCGAAGCTGCCCGCCGAAGGCGAAACCCTTTCCGGCAAAGCCCCCATTCTGTGGCAAATCACCTTCACCTACGAGGACAGCCCGCGAGATTGCGAGAGTGTCGCGGTGGATGCGGAGAACGCGAAGGTCATCCTCGTCAGTAAGCGCACCGAGCCGCCGGTCGTTTACGAACTGCCGCTGAAACCGGCGAAGAACGCCATCGCCCGCAAGATCGGGGTCACCGAAACCAAGTCGCCTGGTATCGTTTCCGTTCCGTTCGCGAACCAACCCACCGGCCTAGACATTTCCGCCGATCATCACATGGCCGCCATCGTGACCTACCTCGGCGTGTTCCTATTCCGACGCGAGGAGAAGGAATCGTGGGCGGACGCTTTCGCGAAAAAGCCGGAAGTTCTCGCACCACATAAGCTCACGCAGGCGGAAGCCGTGGCGTTCTCAAGGGACGGCAAGACGATCTTCGCCGTTTCCGAAAAGGCGAACTCTCCCGTCATGCGCTACGGCGCTGGGGATTGAGGATCGCCGGGCAGCTCGACCTTTTCGCCGAGGTGCGCGGGGGCGGTGTCGAGGAAGTTCACATCGAGCCACATCTTGACGCGCGCACCGACCTCGCGGATCTTGGTTTTGTAGCCTGCCTGTAGTTCCACGTCCTCCGCGTTGAAACCGAAGGCCTCGATCCCGTTCGCCTGCGCGAGATAGATCGCGCGCTCGTTCTGGAAGCGCTGGCTGATGACTAGGATCTTGTCCGCGCCGAAAATCTTCTTCGCCCGAACCACCGAATCGAGTGTCCGCAGCCCGGCGTAATCGCAGACAATGCGTGAGGTCGGCACACCCGCCTCGACCAGCGCGTTCTTCATTTTCTGCGGTTCGTTATAATACTTGCTGCGATTGTCGCCTGAGACGATGAACGTCTCCACCTTGCCCGCTTTCCAGACCTTCACCGCCGCATCGATACGGTAGCGAAAATAACGGTTTTCACGACCATTGAGGCGGTCGGTGGTTCCAAAAACGAGACCCACTTTCGCACTTGGGAGATCCTTCACGTCTTCGAAAAGTTTGCCCTGCGAAGACCACACCGCGGTGGCATTCGCGTAAATGATCAGCCCCACACTAAGCAGCAACAGTAGCAGCCCAGAGAGAGTCAACCGCTTGAGCCACTTACGTAGGATTGCTTTCGTATTCGCTTTCAAGATGTCTTTGCCACAGGCGCGGC
>CAMBQC010000007.1 GCA_945869855.1 Prosthecobacter debontii | reverse complement strand
ACCCGTCCCGCCGTCGAGGCGGGCGAGGCGCTGGGTTTCCTGCCGGGGGATCTGAAGGAAAAGGTCGCCCCATACCTCCGTCCGCTTTACGACGCGATCCACGACATGCTCGATCCCGAGGAGGCGGAGCGATACCTCGACGAGGAGATCATCGAGATCGCACCGCTAGCGTTCATGCGCGGCCGGACATTGTCGCGGTCGTTCGTGATCCTCGACGAGGCGCAGAACACCACCCGCGAGCAGATGTTCATGGCGCTCACAAGGCTCGGCGAGGAATCGAAACTCGTCGTCACGGGGGACTCTTCGCAGATCGATCTCAAGCCCGGCGTGCGATCCGGCCTCCACGAAGCGGAGCATGCGTTGGGCGGCATCAAGGGCATCGCGTTCACGCGATTCACGTCAGCCGACATCGTCCGCCATCCCATCGTCGAGCACATCGTGAACGCTTACGAAAAATACCGGCAATAGCGCGGCGCATCAAGCAACCTGCCGGTCCACATCCTCGCGGAGGTTCTCGATGATGTATTCTTGGCGGCTCGGGGTATTTTTCCCCATGTAGAACGCGAGCAGTTCCTTCACGCCCTTGCCCTCCTCGTATTCCACGGGGTCGAGCCGCATGTCGGCGCCGATCATGAACTTGAACTCGTCCGGCGAGATCTCGCCAAGCCCCTTGAAGCGTGTGATCTCCGCGGCCTTGCCCACTTTCGCGATCGCCTTCACGCGCTCCTCCTCGGTGTAGCAGTAGAAGGTTTCCTTCTTGTTGCGCACGCGGAAGAGGGGAGTCTGGAGGATGAAGAGATGCCCGTCGCGGATCATTTCCGGGAAAAACTGGAGGAAAAACGTCAGCAGCAGCAGCCGGATGTGCATCCCGTCCACGTCGGCGTCAGTGGCGATCACGACCTTGTTGTAGCGAAGTGATTCGATGCCGTCCTCGATGTTCAGCGCCGCCTGCAGCAGGGCGAACTCCTCGTTTTCGTAAACGATCTTGCGGGGCAGGGAGTAGGTGTTGAGCGGCTTGCCACGCAGCGAAAACACCGCCTGCGTCTCCACATCGCGGCTCTTGGTGATCGACCCGGAGGCCGAGTCTCCCTCGGTGATGAACAGGGTGCTTTCCTCGCGGCGCTTGTGCTTCGAATCGAACCTCACGCGGCAGTCACGCAGCTTTTTGTTGTGAACCTTCGCTTGGCGCGCGCGCTCCCTCGCGATCTTCTGGATACCTTTCAGATCCTTGCGCTCGCGCTCGGCGGCGTTGATCCTCTTCTGGATCGCCTCCGCGACCTGCGGGTGCTTGTGGAGGTAGTTGTCGAGGGAGGCCTTGAGGAAATTCCCGATGAACGCGCGCAGCGACTCGCCGCCCGGCGCGATCACCGAGGAACCGAGTTTCGTCTTCGTCTGCGATTCGAATACCGGCTCGATGATGCGCACGCAGATCGCCGCCTCGATGCCCGCGCGGATGTCGGCGGGGTCATACTGCTTCTTGTAGAAACCGCGGATCACCTGCACCAGCGCCTCGCGGAACGCCGCCAGGTGAGTGCCGCCCTGCGAGGTGTTCTGGCCGTTTACGAACGTGTGGTATTCCTCGCTGCTCTCCGCGCAATGCGTGAACGCGATCTCGATGTCGTGCCCGACGAGATGGATGGGCGGATAGAGCGCCTCCGTTTCCATTTCCTCGCGAAGCAGATCTAGCAGCCCGTCCTTCGAGCGGAATTTCTTGCCGTTGAAAACGACCGTCAGCGCCGGGTTCAGGTAGGAATAGTAGCGGCACATCTTTTCCACGAAGGGATCGCGGAATTTCGTCTTCGCGGGGAAGATCGAGCGATCGATGTCGAAGGCGAGGCGCGTGCCGTTGAGGCCGTCGTCCTTGCGCGGATTTTTCATGTCCACGGTCAGCTCGCCCTTGGAGAACTCCAGCGCTTTCGTCTGCCCTTCGCGCCAGGATTGGATCTCGAAAAAATCGGAAAGCGCGTTCACCGCCTTGATGCCGACGCCATTGAGGCCCACGGATTTCTTGAAAGCCTCGCTGTCGTATTTCGCGCCGGTGTTGATCTGCGCCGCGCAGTCGAAAAGTTTCCCGAGCGGGATGCCGCGCCCGAAATCGCGGACTTCCACGCGGCCTTCCTCGTCGATGTCGATCCGCACCTCCTTGCCGTGCCCCATGATGTGCTCGTCGATGGAGTTGTCCACGGCCTCCTTGAGCAGGATGTAGATCCCGTCGTCCGCCGAGGAACCGTCGCCGAGTTTCCCGATATACATCCCCGGCCTGAGCCGGATGTGTTGCCGCCAATCCAGCGACTTGATGTCATCCTCCGTGTATCCCGCTGCCATAATTTGTTTCATGTTTCTAAAATACCCAGCAGGGCGACGCAAGCGTTGAGGGGATTGATTTTTGTGCAGGACGGATCCGCCCTAGGCCTTGGACTGCTACAGACTGCTGTAGCTTTCGGTTACGCAGCCTGCTGCGAACCGGACGGTATTGGTATGGCAAGGATTGATCGTTCCCAGCCCTCCGCCGCTCGCAGCAGGCTGCCTCGCGGAAAGCGGCAGCAGGCTGCCGCAGTCCAAGGTTCGCTTACAACTCGCCCTCGACCAGATCCTCCAGCGTCTGGCGCTTGCGGATCAGGGTCGCGTCGCTGCCTTCCACCAGGATCTCGGCGGGTAGGGGGCGGGAGTTGTAGTTCGAGGCCATCACGAAACCGTAGGCTCCGGCGGACATCAGCGCGACGGCATCGCCGGGCTGAAAATCGGGGAGAGGCCTGTCTTGGCAGAAGAAATCGCCGCTCTCGCAGATCGGGCCGACCACATCGACCTTGGTCAGCTCGGGTGAGGTCGGCTCGGTGAGAGGGACGATCTCGTGGTGTCCTTCGTAAAGGGCGGGGCGGATCAAATCGTTCATGCCTGCATCGACGATCTTGAAGGTCTTCGCGGAGCCTTTTTTCTCGTAGAGGCAACGGGTGACGAGCACGCCGGCGTTGCCAACGATGTAGCGGCCTGGCTCCAGGAGGATTTTCAGGCCGAGGTCCTTGATGCGGGGGACGAGCTCCTGGCCGTATTTCTCGATGGTGAGCGGGCGTTCGCTTGCGTCCTTGGAAGACCACCAATCGGGCGTGCCGGAACTCAGGGAATCCTGATAGACGATGCCGATGCCGCCGCCGATGGACCAGAACTCGATGCCATACTTGACCTTGAGCGCGGTCACCATCGGGATGACCTTTTCCACTGCCTCGATGAACGGGTCGATGGAGGTGAGTTGCGAGCCGATGTGCATCTGCAAGCCGCGGAGGCGGATGTGGGGGAGTTCCGCGGCGGCGCGGGCGTAGAGATCCGGGATGGCGGTGAAATCGACGCCGAACTTGTTCTCGCTTTTGCCGGTGGAGATGTATTTGTGCGTCTTCGCGTCCACGTTGGGGTTCACGCGAACGGCGGCGGGGGCGATTTTGCCGAGTTCCCCGGCTACCTCGTTGAGGTAGCGGAGTTCTTCCTCACTCTCGACGTTGAAAGAGTAGATGCCCTGTTCGAGGGCGTAGATGATTTCTTCACGGGTCTTGCCGACACCGGCGAAGGTGCAGTGGGCGGGATCGCCGCCGGCCTTGATGACGCGGAAAAGTTCGCCGCCCGAGACAATGTCGAAGCCCGCGCCCTTGGTGGCGAGCAGGCGCAGGACGGAGAGATTCGAGTTCGCCTTAACCGCGTAGGCGACCTCGTGATCGACGCCCGCCATCGCCTTGTCGAGGCGGGTGAAATGGTCGGTGATCGTCCCCGCCGAATAAACGTAGAGGGGAGTGCCGTGCTCGGCGGCGAGGGATTTCAGGGAAACGTCTTCGCAGAACAGCTCGCCGTTTTTGTAGGAAAAGCCGTGCATGGCTGCCTACTTTTACTTAACGAGACCCGCTTTTTTCAGCGTCACGAAGGCACCGTTCTTGTTGATGGTCTTCAACGCGCGGCAGCTCAGCTTGATGCGCATGAACTTGTTCAGCTCGGGCACCCAGATGCGCTTGGTCTGGAGGTTTGGCGAAATGGTGCGCTTCACCACCTTGGTGACGTGACGACCGATACCGCCCTTTTTCTTAGCCAAGCCGGAGCGATGGATTCTGCCGCCGGAGCGGACGCGGGTACCTCTGATACTACAAATACGTGCCATAATGAAAATTAGTTAGCGGGGGACTTATTATGGCTTGGGATTTCAAGCCGTCAAGTCAAATCCTCGCAGAAAATCAGGAAACTCAGTCGTTCGAGCGGCCTTGGTAGGAGCCGTCCTCCGTTTTCACGGAGATGCGCTCGCCTTGATTGATGAAAAGCGGGACGTTGACGTTGAGTCCGGTTTCCATGATCGCGGGTTTGTAAACGTTGTTGGCGGAGTCGCCCTTAACGCCTTCCGAGGACTCGGCGACGGTCATCACCATGGTGAGCGGGAGCTCGATGCTTACCACCAGGCCGTCCGCAATCATAAGGGTATAGGCTTGCCCTTCGATGAGATAATCCTTCACGCCTTCGATGAGATCCGCGTAAACGACCATGTCGTCGTAGGTCTCCGGGTGGAGGAAGTGGTAGCCCTCGGTGTCCTTGTAGGAATACTCGTGCGCGATCTTCTCTAGATGGACGCCCTCGAGCGAGTCGTTGGAGGTCAGGCGGAGGTTGGAAACCTTCTTGCTGGCCACGCTGCGGATCGACATCTGCACGTAGGACGCCATCCGGGGAGGGGTCTTTAGCTCGTGCTCGATTACGAGGCAGACCTCGTTGTTGTGGCGGACTGCATGTCCCTTGCGGAGGTTGATTACGTTGACGCTGGCCATAATGTGGAGCGCATTGGGTAAGGGGTCGCGGCGGGCTTGGCAAGGGCTGAAAATTCAAAATTCAAATCTCAAATTTCAAGGAAGATGGGGAAGCACCAAGGTGCACTCTTCTTTAGAAAATAGGATTTCGAGCTTCACAGAGTGTGTCCCATCCGCGTGCGTTTCGTATCCAGATACTTCTGGTTGTGGATGTTGGGGGGGAGGGAGAGGGGGAGTTGCTCGGTGATTTCGAGGCCGTAGCCTTCGAGGCCGACGACTTTCTTGGGGTTGTTGGTGAGGAGCTTGATGCGGCGGACGCCGAGGTCGTGGAGGATCTGGGCGCCCATGCCGTAATCGCGCAGGTCGGAGGCGAAGCCGAGTTTCTCGTTGGCCTCGATGGTGTCGAATCCCTGCTCCTGGAGCTTGTAGGCGTGGATTTTCGCGGGCAGGCCGATGCCGCGGCCTTCCTGGCGGAGGTAAAGGAGGACGCCGCCCTCCTCGGAAATGCGTTGCATCGCGGCGGCGAGCTGCGGGCCGCAATCGCAGCGCTGGGAGTGGAACACATCGCCGGTGAGGCATTCGGAATGGACGCGGACGAGGGTCGGTTTCTCGGGATCGATCTCGCCTTTCGTGAGGGCGAGGTGATGGGAATCGTCGAGGGAAACGGTGTAGAGGTGGCAGTCGAAATCGCCGTAATCCGTCGGCATGAGGACGGTGTGCTCGCGCTTCACGAATTTCTCGGAGCGGCGGCGGTATTCGATGAGCTGCGCGATGGTGCAGGCCTTGAGGCTATGCTTTTCCTGGTATTCGCCGAGCTCACCGACGCGAGCCATGGTGCCGTCCTCGCCCATGATCTCGCAGATCGCGCCGACGGGCGGGAGTCCGGCGAGGGTGGCGAGGTCGATGGCGGCCTCGGTGTGGCCGGCGCGGCGCAGGACACCGCCGGGCATGGCTTGGAGCGGGAAGATGTGGCCGGGTTTCACCAAGTCCTCGGCGTGAGCTGCGGGATCGGCGAGGAGGCGGATCGTGAGGGCGCGGTCGGCGGCGGAGATGCCGGTGGTGATGCCCTTCGCGGCGTCCACCGAGACGGTGAAGGCGGTTTTCATGCCCTCATGGTTGCGGCGGGTCATCTGGGGAAGGTCGAGTTCCTCGGCTCGCTCCGCGGAAAGGGGCGCGCAGACCAGGCCGCGGCCGTGGATCGCCATGAAGTTCACCATCTCGCTCGTGCAGAGCGAGGCTGCCCCGATCAGGTCGGCCTCGTTCTCGCGGTTCGGATCGTCGGCGACGATCACGAGTTTTCCGGCGGCGATCTCGGCGATGATCTCGCTGATGGGGTGGAAAATGAGAGAATGCATGGGAGGAGTGAGAAGTGATCGGTGATCGGTGGAAGAGGCCGTGGAGAAGTCCCACTGGCCTTAGGGTTTAAAGTTTAAAATTTAAGGTTTAGTTGAGGAAGGGATTCTGCGGGGCTTGGGAGAGGAGGTGGTGGTAGGGGGAGATGTCCTTGAGGAGTTCGTTCCAGAGGGAGAGGTCGTGGGTGCGGGAGAGCAGGGTGTGGTCGGGTTTCAGGGGGATCCAGGTGTTCCGGGTCAGCTCGTTTTCCAACTGGCCGGGCGACCATGCGGAATGTCCGATGCAAGCGCGGACAATCTGGCCTGGCATTCCGATGAGTTTCGCGGCGGCCTCGGCGGAAATGCGCGGGCGGTAGCGGAGGCCGTCGGTGTCGCTCCAGGAGAAGGAGGAAAAGGTCAGTTCGTCGGTGGCGAGCGGGCCGCCGTGATGGACAGGGAGTTTCCGCAGCGCCTTGAACTCCGGCTCCGGCAGCAGCTCGCCGACGGTAGTTTCCGTCTTGTGGTTGATGATGGCTCCCGCGGCGCCGTCGGTGGCGGTGTGCTGGGAAAGGATGATCACGGAGTGGTCGAAGGTGCCGTCGGCAAGGCTCGGCGACGCGATCAGCAACTGCCCGCGGAGCGAGAAGGATTGTTCGGATGCGGAGGAATCGTAGGCCATGTGCGAACCATCATGCCTGTGGTGGGAAACTTCAAGGACGATGGGCGGGGACAGGATGTCCCCGCGAGGGACTGGGACTGCAAGTCCCAGCCACGATCAGAAATCTTCGCGGCAGCGTGCCTCCGGTTTCACAGCCGTGCCTGTGTCGCCGACGGGATGGGTGAAGAGGTATTTCCAAACGTCCTCGTAGAGATACTTTCCATCCGTGCCCTTGGGTGATGCGCCGCCGGGAGTGGAGGCGCTGTGGGCGCGCTGTGGGTCTTTGATGGACGCCTCGGTGGAAATCAGGCGGCGGGTGTTTCCGTAGGGCGGCTTCGATTCACCCACGTTCACGATGGGGCCGAACTTGTGCAGGTCGAGCATGAGCCATGAGCGGCAGTAGTGGTGACCTCGCCAACCGGCATCCCCGGTGTGCGTGAAACCGAAGAAGCGTTCGGGCGGAGTGGCGGATTTCAAGCCCTGCCATTTCTCCGTCTGGTCGCGGGGGCCGGAAAGCATCACCACGCGGGCGACCTTGATCTCCTTGGCGAGTCGTGCGGCGGTGGTGGAACCGTGTGAGGCACCGGAGAGGATGACCTTTTCCCAATCGAGCCCCTTGCCGTCGCGCGAGAGGAATTGTTTCCAGTTTCCCTTTGGGTGCTTCTGATCGAGGTATTTCACGAACTGATAGGAGCGCTCCATCAGGCCGTCGGGCTTGGGGATGTCGATGAGCTTGGTGTGATCCTCGCCGGTCGCGGCTTCGAGGCGGATGCCGGAGAAATGGTCGTCGTCGCCCTCCTTGCGGAGCTTGTCCATTTTCGCAAACCACTCGCGTGGATAGGTGACCTGCATTGCGTGATGGCCGTAGGAGTTTAGGCGGTTGAAAAGCTCCGGCTTCGGCTCCATCAGCCAGATGACGAGGTAGCCGCTGGGCTTCACGCGGGTATCGACCATTGCGAGTTGGTTATCGGCGGGTTTGCCCTTGCGAGCGAAAACGTAGTCGATCTCCGGATGCTCCTTCGTCCCTGGGTCGATCTCCGACGCGCGGGCGGTGAGGGTGAATTTCTTGCCCTCGGCGAGAAGAGGGGAGGTGAGGGCGAGGAGGAGAAGGAGGGTTTTCATGGGGTGAAACCTTTTGAGTGCGGCGAGAATCGCCGCTTTTGTATTCTTAAGCGGGACGTAGGGAAAGGCGGCGAGCTGAAGGATGTGCGGGCTAAAAAAATGAAAGCGGCGAAACATCGCCGCAGTCAAAAGCTACCTCCGTCTGCGCGAAGAACCGCCGCGCTTTTTCTGCGGGCCGGTTTTCGCGGCGGGTTTTGGAGTGGGTTTCTTGGAACCCTTCGCATGACTCGCATGACCTTTCGCGGGCGGGCGGGGTGAGCCTTTGCCGGGTTTCACTCCCTCGGTGGTGGGTGCGCCGGCGACGGCGAAATCGACGAAGCGCTTGATCTTGTCGATGGCGATGATGCGCAGCGGCAGCTTCATGCCGAGGGCGAGGCGGCGGCCGTCGAAGGACGTCCAGGCCATGTTGTGCTGCTCGAAGCGCCAGTTGCTGGAGCGGGGGAGATCCTCGCGTTTCACCACGCCGCGGACGCCCATGTCGGGGATCTCGACCATCAAGCCCATCGGGCGGACGTCGGTGATGACGCCGTTGAAAGTGGTTTCCTCGCCGTGATCCTTGGACAAGTCCGACGAGGCGATGAGTTCGAGATACTCAAGCAACTTGATCTGTTTCGTCTCGGATTCGGCCTCGGAGGAGGTGCGTTCGGTCTCGGAAATGTGGCGGGCGATGTCGCGCAAGTCCGCTAGCGGCGGGGTGCGGTCGGGATGCTTCGGCGGGTTTTCCAGAAACGGCTGGAGCGAGCGGTGGACGATGAGGTCGGCGTAGCGGCGGATCGGCGAGGTGAAATGGGTGTAGTCCGTTTTCGCGAGGCCGTAGTGGCCGAGGGGATCGGCGGCGTAGGCGGCGCGTTTCAGCGACTTCAGCAGGCCGAGCTTGATCTGGTGTTCCTCGGCGGTGCCCTTCGATTCATCGAGCAAAGCCTGGATATGCGAGCGGTTTGTGAGGTCGCCGGGCGTGTAGCCGTATTGCTTCGCGGTCTCCGTGTAGTCGAGCAGGCGGGATGGATCGGGATCCTCGTGGATGCGGAAAATGGAAGGCTTCGAGCGCTCGCGCAGGATTTTCGCCACCGATTGGTTGGCGATGAGCATGCATTCCTCGACAAGCTGGTGGGACTCCGTGTGGACGACGGTGTGCGCCTCGCAGGCGCGGCCGTTCTCATCGAGCTTGATCTTGATCTCGGTCATCTCCAGATCGAGCGCACCGTTTGCAAAGCGGTTTTTCCGAAGCAGTGCTGCCATTTTCCATGCCTCCTTCACCGATCCGACCAGCGTGGGATCGGAGCCTTCAGGCGCGCCTTTTCCATCGAGGATGGCCTGCGCCTGCTCGTAGGAAAGCTTCGCCCGCGAGTGGATCACGGCATCGACGAATTTCGTATTAATGATGTGGCCTTCTGCGGAAACTTCGATGATCGCGCACTTGGTGAGGCGATCCACATCCGGCTTGAGCGAGCAGATGCCGTTGGAAAGCTCGACAGGCAGCATGGGCAGCACGCGATCCACGAGGTAGGTGGAGTTGCCGCGCTCGACGGCTTCCTTGTCCATCGGCGAGCCGGGCTTGATGTAGTGGGAAACGTCCGCGATGTGCACCTCTAACAGCCAGCCGCCGGCCTTCGTCTTCGCGATGTAGATCGCATCGTCGTGGTCTTTCGCGTCGGCGGGGTCGATGGTGATGACGAGTTTGCTGCGGTGGTCGCGGCGGCGGGCGATCTCCGCCTCATCGGGCTGCTCGGGCACGGCGCGGGCTTCGCGAAGGACTTCCTCGGGAAAGGAGGTGCGCAGGCCGTAGCGGGCGATGGTGGAGAGGATGTCAACGCCCGCGTCGCCGGGCCAGCCGAGCACTTCGATCACGCGCCCGACGGGATCGGTGGACGGGTTCTCCCAGCTTTCGAGATCGACGACGACGAGTTGCCCCGGCTCCGCCGTGGTGTCGCCGGTGATGTTGATGCGGCCTTCGAGCGCCTTGTCGTCGGTCTCCGCCCAGGCGAACTTGTTTTTCTTCCGGAAAATGCCGACGATGCGCCCGGAGCGGCGGGAAAGGATTTCGATGACAGCTCCGCGCATTTCCTGATCGTCCGGGACATCGCCGCGCTGGCGGGGTTTCTGGCTCGGAGCGGAGGGTGCTATGCGGACGGAATCTCCATCCAGTGCGGTAGCTGTCTTGTCGCGGGGGATGAAAATGCGGGAGTGGACGGTGAAGTCGATGCCGCTGGCCTCGTTTTCCGCATCGCCGATGATCGGGTAGAAAAAGGCGTGGCCGTTGGGCAGGAACTTGATCGAGCCGGTGAGCGAGCCTTTCGCGGCGGGCTTCGCGGTCGCCTTGGCTTCCGGTTTCTTTTTCTCCTGCGGCGGTTTCGGCAGGGAGTAGAGTTTTTTCGAACCGCAGGCGATCAGCTTCGCGGCGGTGAGATCTTCCAGGACGCCGCCGAACTCTCCGTTGCGGTCGGCGGGGATTTCGAGCGCTTTCGCGATCTGGATTTTGGAAAAAGTTTTCTCCGGATTCTGTTGGAGAAGGTCGAGGATTCGTTCGCGCATGTGGGAAGCTGTGAAGGTGGCGATATCCCGTCCTCCAGCGCCTTGAATGCGAGAGGTTTCCGGAAACCTGCGTGGACGCTACTCGGTGGATGCGACCGTGACAAGGTCGGCTTTCGGGGGTGGGAGATCGGCAAGCAGCCGAAAATCATGTCCTCAATCCTTGAACAGATTGTTCATGCTCGCGAAGAAATCGTCGAGATCATCTCCTGACATCTCCGTGTTCTGGATTTCGTCGAAGGTGGTGTGGTCGATGTGCTTGTCGTCGAGTTCGCCGATGAAGGAGGAGGGCTGGCAACCGGTTTTCTGGCCCCATTTCACCCGGGTGGTGCAATAGGTGAGGGTGAGGGATTCCTGGGCGCGGGTGATGCCGACGTAGAGCAGGCGGCGCTCCTCGTCCTTGGTGCCTTCGGTGATGGAGCGGCTGTGCGGGAGGAAACCCTCCTCCAGCCCGACGAGATAGACTATGGGAAATTCCAGCCCTTTCGAGGCATGGAGGGTGATGAGGGTGGCGCCTTTCTTTTTCTCCAGATCGTCGTCCTCGCGGTCGGAGGCGAGGGCGCTGTCGTCGAGGAAGGACTGGAGTTTTTTGCCCTTGGCGATGTGGTCGCGGAGGGAGGCGATTAGGGAGTTGATGGCCTCGCCGCGCTGCTGGCGCTCGGAGTCGTTCTTGCAGCCGCGCTCGATCCAGGGGAGGTATTCGATTTCGCGGAGCAGCTCGCCGAGGACGTCGGCGGGATTTTCCTTGGCGATGTCGATGCGGTTCTTGGCGGCGGAAATGAGTGCGACGAAATCCTCGATGGCGGCGCGGGACTTCGGGCCGATGGTGGTGGTGAAAAAGGGATTACAGAGTGCCTGCCAGACGGAGTAGCCTTTTTCCCTGCTCCAATCGGTAGCGAGAACGGCGGACGATTGGCCGATGCCGCGGTTCGGAGCGTTGAGGATGCGGAGCAGGGGGACGTCGTTCTCCGGGGAGACGAGCAGGGAGGCGTAGGCGAGCACGTCGCGGATTTCGCGGCGGTCGTAGAAGGATTGCGCGCCGACCATGCGGTAGGGGATTTTCCGGTCGCGGAGCGCGAGTTCGAGCTTGCGCGACTGGCCGTTGGTGCGAAACAGGATGGCGAAATCCTCCCACTCGCGACCGTGGGCGGTTTTCTCGCCGACCATCTCATCGGCGATGAAATCCGCCTCCTCGTCATCGCCGGGCATGGCAACGATGCGGACGTTCTCCCCCGCGCCGCGCGTGGAGCGGAGGATCTTCTCGCGGCGGCCGAGGTTGTGTTTGATCAGGGAGTTCGCGGTGTGGAGCACGGCCTCGGTGGAGCGGTAGTTTTCCTCCAGCCGGATGATCTTGGGATTGGGGAAAAAGCGCTCGAATTCGAGGATGTTCGCCACCTCCGCGCCGCGCCAGCCGTAGATGGATTGGTCGTCATCGCCGACGACGCAGACGTGATAAGGTGTTCCTACGAGTTGCTGAAGCAGGCGCATCTGTAGGGAGTTCGTGTCCTGGAACTCATCTACGGTGACTCTAGTATAAAGTTTCCGGAAATGCTCGCGGACATCGTCGTGCTCGCGCAGCACCTGCTCGGCGAGAACCAGGAGATCGTCGAAATCCACGGCGTTCTGCGCGCGCAGCTCGTTCTGGTAGGCGACGGCGAGTTGCGCGAAAAAATCGTCCTGGAGATCTTGGGCATCGATGCCCTTGTTCTTCGCCTTGGAGATTTCCGAGAGAACGGTCTCGGCCTTCACCTTCTCATCGGTGCCGCCCTTGCGGACGAGGAGCTGTTTCATGATACCGACCTGATCCGAGTAGGCGGTGATGGAGAAATTCTTCTTGTAGCCGAGCCGGTCGATGCCTCCGCGCAGGAGGCGCACGCAGAGCGAGTGGAAGGTGCAGACGGTCATTTCGCCCGCCGCCTTTTTCGAGACCATGCCGCCGATGCGTTCCTTCATCTCGGCGGCGGCCTTGTTGGTGAAAGTGACGGCGAGGATCTCGGAGGCGGGGACTTTCCGCTCCAGCATGTGGGCGATGCGGCAGGTGACCGTGCGCGTCTTGCCCGTGCCCGCGCCCGCAAGGATCATCACCGGCCCGTCCTGGGCGGCGACCGCTTCGCGCTGGGCGTGGTTGAGGGATTCGAAAGCGAAGTCGTTGGCCATGGGCGGGGTGAATCAATAGGGGTGCGCGGCGTTTGGCAACCGTGGAGCGGAGAAACGTGGATGATGCTTGGGAACGATCTTTTAAACCACGGATTGCACAGAATACACGGAATGAAGAAGAGGATGTCGTCTTTGGAAAGCGCGACGTTCGATCCGTGAATTCCGTGCAATCCGTGGTTCAATCTCTTCCTTCACGTCGATCTGCTGCGGTTGGTTTTTTGAACCGTTTTCGGGTTCATTGCTCCCCACGGTTGACTCTTTCCGCCCGCCGCCGGAATAATGCGTCGAGCAAAGCCTCCCAATCATCACCATGGAAAACGTCATCATCATCGGAACTGGTTGCGCCGGTTACACCGCCGCCATCTACGTCGCCCGCGCGAACCTCACCCCGCTCATGCTTTCCGGCACCCAGCCCGGCGGCCAGCTCACGACGACCACGGAGGTGGAGAATTTCCCCGGATTTCCCGACGGCATCATGGGGCCGGAAATGATGATGAACATGCAGAAGCAGGCGGAGAAATTCGGCACGCGCATCCAATACGCCAGCGTCGAGTCAATCTCGAAGGACGATGACGGGAGTTTCAGCGTGAAACTCGGCGGCGAGACGTTGCGGTCGAAGACGGTGATCATCGCGACCGGCGCCGCGCCAAGGCACCTTGGTCTTCCGAACGAGAAGGATCTCATCGGCCGCGGCCTGACATCGTGCGCGACCTGCGACGGAGCCTTCTACCGCGATGTGCCGGTGGCGGTGATCGGCGGCGGCGACAGCGCCTGCGAGGAAGCCGGTTTCCTCACCCGCTTCGCCAGCAAGGTCTATCTCATCCACCGCCGCGACGAGCTGCGCGCCTCCAAGATCATGGCCGATCGCGCCCTTGCAAACCCCAAGATCGAGCCTGTCTGGAACAGCGGGGTCGAGGAATACCTCACCAACGAAAAAGGCGAAATGCGCGCGGTGAAACTGAAGAATCTCGTGGATGGATCGGAAAGCGAGCTCGCGGTGGATTGCGTGTTCGTGGCGATCGGCCACGTGCCAAACAGCCAGTTCGTCAGCGGTCTCGTGGATCTCGATGAGAACGGCTACATCCTCCAGGTTCCCGGACGCACCGCCACCAAAACCCCCGGCCTTTTCGCGGCGGGCGATGTGGCGGACCATTACTACCGTCAGGCGATCACGGCGGCCGGGCAGGGTTGCGCGGCGGCGCTGGAGGCGGAGCGCTATCTGACGGAGCACGAGTGAAAATCAAAAATTCAAAATTAAAAGCGGAATCTTATTTCCCCGTAAAAACATCACCTTCACTGTTATCCATCTTATCCCTGTCTTTGCTTATTTGATCAGGAAGTAGGCGGTCTCGAGCAAGGACTCTGACGCGGGTTGACCTGAGCACCCGGACTGGGCAGCATTCACGCAAGTTATGAAAATTTATCATCCCACCACAGATGACCATCATTTGCTGCGGGAAGACCGCACCATTCTGTGGCGGCGAATCGCCGCTCATCTGGCGACGCATCCCGAGGACTTGCGGATCGCCTTGGAAAACATTGAACGCTGGTTGATGAGCGGGCGGCTGCATCCCGCGCCTTTGCTTGATTGGCGGGAACGAATCTTGGCGGCGCGTGAATCCCCGGTGGCGTTCGATCAGCTCATCGCATTTCTCGCCGATCCGAACCACGAATCGGAGCGGATCAAATCCTGCTCGCCTTTTGTTGGCCTGCCTCTTCTCGCCCCCTCAAAATGAACCTTCGCTCGCTCCAGCATGTCATCGTGGCGGCCAAATCGTTGGCGGAAGGGAAAAGAATAATCGTTTTCGGCTCTGCTTCCTTGCTCGCCTCTTACCCGGAACTGGGTTCTCCATCCGGGCCATTGGCGACAACCTACGATGCCGATATCCTCTGCGAGCCTTTCGACGAGTTGACCTCGGTGATGCTACATGAGGCACTCGGGGACAACCGAACTTACCACCGGATCCACGGCTATCATGCCGATGTGTTGCGAGATTCCATCCTGCAAACACTTCCGTCCGGCTGGAGGGAGCGCCTTGTGCCGGTGCCGGATTGCGAAGAGGCGTTCGCGATTTCATCAAATGATCTCGCGGCTTTGAAATTGCTTGTCGGACGCCCCAAGGACATCGATCTACTGATTATTCTGCGGGAAAACGCGATAGTGAAGGCAGAGGCCGTGGAAAAACTGATTCACCAGCTCGATATACCCATCGAAGCGATGCCCCGTTTACTCTCCAATTTCAGGATGGTATTCAGCTCGTGAACGCACGGCTCATTTGTCCTGCTTCAGCACCTCGAAGACCTGGGGCGGCACGTAGCGTTTCACGGTATCCTCCCAGCCTGTGGGGCCGGTGAGTGATTTGATCATGCTGGAGGAAAGCTCGGCGATGTCGCGCGGGGGCATGAGGAATACGGTGGTGATCTTGGGTGCCATATCGGCGTTGATGTGGCGCATGACCCGCTCATATTCGTAATCGTTCGGAGAGCGGATGCCGCGCAGGATGTAGGCGGCATTCATTTTCGCGGCGTAATCGACGAGATAACGGTTGTCGAAATGGGCGACCTCCAAGCGTTCGCTGACCGGGACGGACGCGCGCAGCATCTCCAGTCTTTCGTCCAGCGTGTATGAGTAGCTCTTGGCCGGATTGCTGCCGATGGCGACGATGAGACGGTCGAACATTTCCAAGCCCCGCTCGATCATCCAGAGGTGGCCGTTGGTCGGTGGATCGAAGGAGCCGGCGTAAACTGCGATGCGCATATCGGGGAAAACCTTAGGTTTTAAATCATAAACTCCAAGGAAGAGTTTTGGGAACGCCATGGGTAAATTCGGTTGTTTGGGATCAATAAGGGATGCGAAGGACGAAGTTGTCGCTGTGATTGCTTCTTGATTCTTTGCCACGGGGTTCCAACCTTTTTTGCATGTCCAAAGACATCAAGGAATTTGTAGGCCTCCGCGTCAAAATCGATGATGTTATTTACATGCCGAGCCTTGACGCCCCGCCGGAGCGTCCGCACCCGTTCGTGTATTTTATAACTATCTTCAACGATTCCCCCGTTCCCGTGACGATACGCGGCAGGAAATGGGTGGTGACGGAGGATGGTGGGGAAACGACCGTAGTTGAGGGCGACGGGGTGGTGGGGCAGCAACCGGTGATCGCGGCGGGCGAGCATTTTTCCTACAACAGCTACCACGTGGTGGGCAGGGCGGCGGCGGCCTCCGGCGCGTTCTTCGGGGAAACGGCGACGGGTGACTGGATCTTCGCGAGGATCCCGGAGTTTCGGCTGGATATCCCGACGTGGACTTGATGCTACCTTTTACTTTGCCTAGATTTTAGATTCAGGAATTGAGAGGAAGGGTAAATATGAGTCGTTTTTTGGTAAGTTGATAAATGATAAAAGGTGGTTGATGCACGACGCGTGCAGCTAGGGTGCCGCGCTTTTTTGAAATTCGTTGTGAGATTGGATTATTGATCGGGGGATGATTTAACGGTTAGTCCGGTTGGCAAAAGTCTGTGTCTTTATCTGGAAGATTGGTGTGGCGCTGAATGCTGCGCATGAGGTGACGGGGGTGAACCATAGATACGGCGGCTACGATTTCCGCTGGGAACGCGGGTTTCAAAACCCGCAAGCCCGTGAGATGCGAAAGATGAAGGCCCGGAGGGTGGTTTCTTCTCCCAATACGGGCTTGCGAGTCGCAGACTCGCGTTCCCAGCGCCCCGCTATTTTCTGACAACCAGCCGCACCACCGTGGCGAGCGATCCGAGCAGCATCAGGGTGATCAGGCTGGCGGCGAAGGCCTTCGGTTCGTCGGCTATGACCTTCTGCCAGCTTACGGTAGAACGGATCGAGAACACCACGCAGAGCATCAGTGTGGTGACGAGCGCCGCCCATTTCGCCCAGCCGAAGCCTTTTCCGAGCAGCATTCCCCATACGACGGAGAGACCACCGGATGCGGAGCCGGAAATCAGCGCGGTTTTCGCGGCCGCCGGGTTGGAGAGGTAACCTGCCAGCCCGCAGAGAAAAAGGAACACGCCGTAACCGATGAGCCATTTGGAATTCGTCATGCCCCCAGTTTGAACCGCAACCACGGACGTGCAACTGATTTGCGGAGCGGATTTCGTAAAAAATCTATCGCAACTCCCCGCCGACCATCGCCTGATAGGTGGGATCGAGATCGCGCAGCTGCTCGTGGCTGCCGTCACTGACGATGCGGCCTTCGCGGAAAACGAGGATGCGGTCGGCGATGCGGATCGTGCTGAAGCGGTGGGCGATGATTAGGGTAGTGCGGCCTTTCACCAGCTCGGCAAGCGCCTGCTGCACGGCGGCTTCGCTTTCGGTGTCGAGCGCGCTGGTCGCCTCGTCGAGGATCAGGATCGGCGCGTCCTTGAGGAAGGCGCGGGCGATCGCGATACGCTGGCGCTGGCCGCCGGAAAGGAGATCGCCGCGCTCGCCGACGGGGGTTTCGTATCCCTGCGGCATGGCGATGATGAAATCATGGGCAAAGGCCTTTTTCGCCGCAGCTTCGATCTCCGCGCGGGTTGCGTCCTGTTTGCCGACGCGGATGTTTTCCTCCAATGTCCCCAAGAACAGCGCGGGTGTCTGCGGCACCACCGCGACGTGGGCGCGGAGGTCGTGCTTGCGGAAATCCCGGACGGAGATGCCGTCGATGCGCACCTCGCCGTCGCGTGCATCGTAGAAACGCGGCACGAGCTGCGCGAAGGTCGATTTTCCCGCTCCACTGGGGCCAACCAGCGCCACAACCTGGCCGGCGGGGATCGTGAGGCTCACGTTGTGGAGCACCGGCGGGCCGTCGTAGGCGAAGGTGACGTCATCGAAGGAAATTTCCCTGATGGAGGTGGGGAAGGGCTTGGGTTGGGCGGGGCTCGGGATGTTATCCTCGGCATGGAGGATATGCTCGATCCGATCCACGGATGCCACCCCCTGCTGGAAATAGGAATGGATCGCACCGAGTTTCTTTATCGGCTCGTAGGACATGAAAAGCGCCATCCCGAGTGCGAGGAAACCCTCCAGCGTCATGCCGGCTTTTACGCCGAAAAACAGCGCAGCAGCGAAACCGACGGCGGCGACCACCTCGATGGAAGGCGAGATGCTCTGGCGGTATTTCACCACCTTCATCGACAGCTTAAGGATCTCGCCAACGCGTTTGCGGAAGCTGCGGATTTGCGATTCTTGGAGGTTGTAGGCGCGGATTTCGAGGGCGGATTGTAGGCTCTCCGAGAGCGATGCGGAAAGATTGCCGCCGCGTGTCTGCAGCATGTGGGCGCGGGCGGTCAGCTTTTTTCCCGCCGTGCGGATCACTATGATGCACAGCGGAACCGTTAGCAGTGCGATCAGAGCGATGAACGCGCTGCGATCCCGCCATGCCATGTGGCCGACGTAGCCGAGCGCGAAGAGCAGCGTCGCGGGCTGCTTGATGAGATCGTTCGATGACTGCGCGATGATCTGCCGGAGCATTTCCGTGTCGTTCATCAGCCGCGCGAGGAGATCGCCGGAGGGGTTGCGCTTGAAAAAGCCGAGCGGCAGGCTCTGGAGTTTCTCGAAGAGATTAATGCGGATCGACTCCACTACGCGCATGCCGGTGTATTGGATCAGGTAGCCGTTGGCGAAGGAGGCCATGGCACGGAGCATGAAAACGGCGGGGATCCAGAGGCAAGTGAGAATGAGGAGCTGGTCGCGCGAGACCGCGCCCATCCGCGCTGTGAGCCAGCCGACATACCAGGATGATTCCGCGGCCTCGCTATCGAAAAGCACAGGGAACACCACCTTCGTCATCAGCGGCAAGCCCAGCCCCGAGGCGGCGGCATAGACCACGCCGGCGATCACACCGGCGGCAAAGATACCCTTCACCTTCCAGAGGTGGTGGTAATATGGCAGAAATCTCTTCAAGGGCTGGCGGGCATCCTTTTCCGCAAAGCCCCCTCCGGGCAAGCCGGGAATGAGCGGGCAGGTTTCCTGCTCCTGCGGCAAAATTTCCTCAAAGCCCCCTCACCCCACGAACAGCCCCACAATCGCCGCGCTGGTGAGATTGGAAAACGTCCCGGCCGCGACCGCCAGCAGGCCGAGCCTCGCGATCTCCGAACGGCGGTTCGGAGCCATGCCGCCGAGGCCGCCGATGAGGATGGCAATGGAGGAAAGGTTCGCGAAGCCACACAAAGCCACCGCGCCGATCGCTTCTGACTTGGTGGAGAAACCCGGCCGCCATTCCACATACTGCACATACGCCACGAACTCGTTGAGGATCAGCTTCTGGCCGATCAGGCAGCCGCCATTCACCGCATCTCCCCACGGCATCCCGATCAGCCACGCCACCGGCGCGAAGCACCAGCTGAGGATCACCTGCAGGCTGAGGGCGCCGTTTCCAAACCACCCGCCGATGCCTCCGAGCAGGAGGTTCAGCAGCGCGATCAGGCCGATGAACGCCAGCAGCATCGCGCCGACATTTAGCGCCAGCTTCAGTCCGGTCGAGGCGCCGAGCGCGGCGGCATCCACCACGTTCGCCGGTTTCTCATCGCCCTCCGAGAAGTCCAGCCTCCCCTCGTGCGGCGTGCCGGTTTCCGGTTTCATCAGCTTTGCGAAAAGCAGCCCGCCCGGCGCCGCCATGAACGACGCGGCGATCAGATATTTGATATCCACCCCCAGCGCCACATAACCCGCCAGGGTCGATCCCGCCACGCTCGCCAGCCCGCCCACCATCACCGCGAACAGCTCCGAGCTCGTCATCCCCGCGATGTACGGTTTGACCACCAGCGGAGCCTCCGTCTGCCCCACGAAAATGTTCGCCGCCGCGGAGAGCGATTCCGCCCGGCTCGTCCCCAGCAGTTTTTTCAGCCCGCCGCCAAGAAAACGGATCACCAGCCCCATGATTTTCAGGTGGTAGAGCACGGCGATAAGGGAGGAGAAGAAAATGATCATCGGTAGCACCCGCAGTGCGAACACGAAGCCGACCGCCCCGCCGTTGTCGCGCGTTAGCCCGCCGAAAAGGAAATCCACCCCCTCCTGCCCCGCGCCGATTGCGTTCGTCACCCCCGCGCTGAGCGCTGCCAGCGCATCTCGCCCCGCTGGCACCGCGAACACCACCCACCCGATCAGTATCTGCAGGGCCAGCGCCGTCCCCACCGTCCGCCAGCGAATCGCCTTCCGGTTGTCGCACAGCCCATAGGCCGCCAAAAGCAGCAACACGATCCCGAGGAGTCCTGTCATCGGCCTAGTGACTAGCCGTTTCTGTGCGGGAGAGGAAGGGGAAACGTGGAACATCCAAACTCTGACCACCAAGAAACACAATGCGATAACCGGCGCGTCCTACTCCAAAAATCGGCTGCGATCCGCGCCCGGGTGACCCGGCTGGTTGTATGAAGCAGATTTTCGTAAATCACCTCGCCGAAGCCCGGCGCAAGCGGTCCATGATCGCGACCCCGAGGCCGGTTTCACTGACCGGCTCGGCGATGATCTCGTCGAGACCCATCTCGTCCATCTCCCGCATGGCGTAAAACAAGCGGATCGCGGCCTCGGCGAGTTTCCCGCTGCCGGGACTGAGCGCGACCACGCTGTCCCAGCGGTGCGCGCGGACGAACTCGCCGCCCTCCTCTCCGGTGTAGCTAAGTAGGCCGTAAGTCTTGCCGATCTCCGGCGTGAAATCCGAAGGCTTCTCGATCAGGCGGAAAGGCGTGAGCGGCGCGTAATGGCTCTCAAGCTGCCCGGGCGCGAGCAGCGTGTCGCCGGGCTTCACCTTTTCCACCTTGCCGAATTTCTGGAGCTGCTCCTTGGTGATCGGGCCGGCGCGGTGGAGGTGGAAGAGCGGCTTTTTCCCTTCGCGCGGCTCGATGCGGATGATCGTGCTTTCCAAGCCCTCGCCGCAGGCTCCCGCATCGACGATGAGCGGGATGCGCCCGCCCAGTTCCTTCATCACCGCGGAGGCGGATGTCGGGGAAATGCGCCCGAAGCGGTTCGCGCTTGGCGCGGCGATGGGGTTGCCCAGCGCCTTGTTGATCGCCCGGAAAATCGGATGCCCGCTCTGCCGCACGCCGACCGTCGGCAGGCCGCTGGTTACGATGTCCGGCACTTCCGGGGTCTTCGGCAAAATGATCGTGAGCGGCCCGGGCCAGAATTCGTTCGCGAGTTGGTTTACGATCGTGCGGATCTCCTCCGGCACCACCGCCACCCGCTCCATGTCACGCAACGTGGCGATGTGCACGATGAGCGGATCGAAGCTCGGCCGCTCCTTCGCCGCGAAAATTTTCGCCACCGCGTCGGGGTTGAAAGCGTCCGCCGCAAGCCCGTAAACCGTCTCCGTCGGCAGGGCGCAGACCTCGCCCTTCTGCAGAAGCGCCACCGCCTCGTTCTGCGCTTCCTTCATCCCGTCGTCGGTCGCTTCAATGATCCTTGTCTCGAACACGCAGCGATGCTTCCTCATGGAACGCGGCATTGCAAGCCGCGCGCAAACTCACCCCTTCGCGCCCAGGCGGTGGAACGACCAACGGATCTCCTCTTCGTAGGTTTGCAGGGACGGGTAGGACGGCTCTGTAGAAAGCTCGCGCAGGCATCGGTTCATGCGCTCAGGCGGCAGCAGGGATTTCAGATCCGCCAGCAGGACGGCGAGCTCCGTGCAGTTTTTCATCCTGATCGGACGCCCGCCGTAGGTGATGAGCGAGTCCTTATCCATTTCCAGGGAAATGCGGTGCGGCTTGCGGGAGAAGAAGAGATCGATGCGGAAAAAGTCTTTCTCGACAAATTTGGTGACGCGGGTTGGCACTTGGTATGTGTATGCCCCGTTCTGAGTGTAACGGACTTCCGTTTGCATCTCGTAATCGGAGACGGGTCGTTCGCGTTCGACGATCCCGGCGGCGGCGAAGACAAACTCATCGCGCCTACGCTCTTGGCGGCGGTTCATCGCATTGGTTAGGATGATGGATTCGCCGCTGAACTCGATCAGGTGGCAGCGGAAATCTTGGTGCAGGGAGGGGATGTCGCCATCCGCCACGATGTCCGTTTCGCAGCCGAGGGTGCCCAAGCCTACTTGGAAGACTTGGGCTTCTTCGTATGACAAACCCGAGGAAACGATCCCGAACCAACCCCGCAAAATCCCCGCCGCATCGGCCCGGGCCACGGATGGCACGTTCACGGTGATTTCCTCCAGGGCCTTGCGGTCAGGCTTCGGCTCGAGCGCGCGGAGGAGGAGGGAAAAATTCAAAACTCAAATTTCAAGAAAGAGAACTTTGTACCGTGCCTTCGGAGCTAGGGGAATCAATAAGCGAAGATCTCGCCGACCTTAAAGAAGCGCTTGATCTCGGCGGCGGCGGCTTCCGGGGAATCGGAGGCGTGGCAGACGTTGCGCATCTTGGCATCGGCGTCCTTGAAGCCGAAATCGCCGCGGATCGTGCCGGGTGCGGCGGCCATGGAATCGGTGGGGCCGAGCAGGTCGCGGACGCGGGAGATCACGTCTTCGCCTTCGAGCGCAAGCGCGATGACCGGGGTCTCCTGCATGAAGCCGCGAACGGACGGGAAAAACGGCTTGTCGGCGATGTGAGAGTAATGCTCAGCGAGGACTTCATCGCTGAGTGTCATCATTTTGATGCCACGCACGAGGAAGCCTTCCTTCTGGAAACGGGCAAGAACCTCGCCGGTCAAGTTTTTTGCGACGGCGTCGGGTTTAAAAAGTATGAGTGTGCTTTCAAATGCCATGTCGATGGGTTAGGTGGCGTTTTCCCCGCATGCAAGCCTTTTCACGGCAGCTGTGGGTGCGGGTAAATCCGGAGATGGGATTGCGAATTTTTTTCTAGGACGCGCATACGGCCGGGCCACCTTTCGGAACACCCATTCCATTACGCACGGAAATCGTTTTGCCAAGCTCCGCCGGATTGCCCACGTTCGCCACACATGGGCGATCCGCTGCACATCCTCGTCATCAGCGACGGCAAAGCCGGCCACGAGAACCAATCGCTCGGCCTCGCCGAGGCGATGGCGCGGCGGCACCCTGCGGCGATTCACACGCTGCGGCTCGATATGGGAAAATGGATGTATCCCCGCCTCAAGGCGGCGATCGCCGGGGCTGCTGATTTTTCCCGTCCGGATTTCGTCCTCGCCACCGGACACTCTACGCATCCCGCCGCGCTTCTAATCGCGCGGAAATACGGTGCGCGTAGTATCTGTTTGATGAAGCCGAGCCTTCCAGTGTCTTGGTTTGATCTCTGCATCTGCCCGGAACACGATTTCATCGGCAAGCCTGTGCCTCGGAATGTGATCACCAGCAAGGGCGCGCTCAACCGGGTGCGGCCCACGGAAGGCGGGCGGTCCGGAAAGATGTTTCTCATCGGCGGTCCCTCGAAAACCCATGGCTACGACGAGGCCGCGCTGATCGCGCAAATCAAGGGCATCGCCGCGGACGGCGAGTGGCAGGTGGCGGATTCGCGGCGGACTCCGGAAACCTTCCTGCCCGCACTGAAAAAGGAACTGCCCGGCCTCACGGTTTTTCCCCACCAGGAAACGCAACCCGGCTGGCTTGCCGGGAAACTCGCCAGCGCCGATACCGTCTGGGTTAGCGAGGATTCCGTCTCCATGATCTACGAGGCTCTCACCGGCGGCGCGAGAGTCGGCATTCTGGATATGCCCCGCCTCAGTCCAGACGCGCGCGTCATCCGTGGCCTTGAGGCACTGAAAGCCGAAGGCTATCTTGATGCGCATGACCCTCCTCGCCCCCTCGCCGAGGCCGACCGCTGCGCGGCGAAGCTCTCCGGGTTGCGTTTCCATATCGGATCGCCTTAAGATTCTTTACAGCCCGCATGCCTATGGATCAGCGAAAGGGGCGATCCTCAAAGGTCTTTTTCGCCAATCATGGGCATGCGAGTTACAAACTCGCGTTCCCGGCCTTTACCCCATTTCCTCTAGATCTCTGGATAGCGCCCGGCTAACCCTTTTCGCAAAGGATAGATGGTCACATCTAC
Source organism: Prosthecobacter debontii (assembly GCA_945869855.1). Taxonomy (GTDB): domain Bacteria; phylum Verrucomicrobiota; class Verrucomicrobiia; order Verrucomicrobiales; family Akkermansiaceae; genus Luteolibacter. Next base: position 15,719 of record CAMBQC010000007.1, on the reverse strand, counting down.
CGGTGGTGCCGTCAGGAGAGAAACAGGCGGGGTTTTCGGCTCAGGAAAGCCGTTGAGGGAGAAGGGTATCGTGGAGCATTTTCCGGATGGCATCGCCTCGATGAGGTAGGGTGTGTGGTGGACGCGGCCGGTGTGGAGGCTTCCCTGCGCGTCGGTGGAGAAGAGGAGGTAACGCTCGACGAGGAACCATTCGAGCGTGCCGGGGGGAGCGGGCAGCGGGTTTTCCGGAAGCGGATAGGTAAACTCCGCGGTGGGCAGCGGCGAGGTTTTGCGGCGGCTACGGAAGTGAATGAGGCCGTCCTTGACGGTTGAGGACATGCTGGCGTGCTCGTAGGGCAGATTGAACGCGCGGCGGGCGATCTCGACGGCGAGGGGCTGGTTGCAATCGAGGGAGAAAAACCAGACGCCGGGGTTGCCTGCGTCGTCGTGCACGTAGGTGCGGAGGTTCAGCTCGTGGAACCAGGAGAGCCACGGCAACGGCGGTAGGCCGACGGGGCGAATGCGCTTCATGAAAAAGGGAACGATACCAAGATAGGCCTTGCCCGCGAAGGTGTCCACGCGAAGTCCGGCGGGGAGGCGGGCGGCGATCATTTCGGGATCGGCTTCCCAGTGGAAGAAGCCGAGGCCGGCCCAGCGCTGTTTCATCACCGGGAGGCCGGAGGGGCGGTTGCGGGGGGCGAGGCGTTGTTCTTGAGTAGGCATGTGTTTTTAACCACGAATGAACGCGAATGGACGCGAATGAAGAGGGGGATTCTGGTCTCTGGATTCTGGCTTCTGGTATCTCACGCGAGCGCGCACGCGTGCGCGGCGAAGCCGGCTCCGAAGGCGGTGAGCCAGAGAGGTTCGGGGTCGGGGTGGGTGCGGAGGCGTTCCTCGAGGGCGAAGAGGAGGGAGGGGCTGGACATGTTGCCGTGGCGGCGGAGGACTTCGCGGGTTTCGGTGAGGTGGAAATCCGGCAGGGCGGTCTCGATGGCCTCGATGACATCGCGTCCGCCGGAGTGGGCGAGGATCTGGGTGGGCTTTTCCGGGAGCTTCGCGAAAAGGGTGGAGACGGCTTGCGCGGCGAGTGCGGGGACGCTGCGGTGAAGCTGGTTTTTGAGTTTTCCGGCGGAGTTGGTGAAGCGGATCTTCTCGCGATCCGCAGGGACGTGGTGGGTGTCGAAGGAATGGAAACTACGGCAACCCTCGTAGGTGGGTTTCCCGGTGAGGATGGCGGCGGCGGCGCCATCGCCGAAGAGGCAGAGGGAAATGAGCACGCCGGGGTCGTCATCGATGTAAAAGGCGGCGGAGGAAATCTCTACAGCGACCACGGCGACGGTGTGGGACGGGTTCGCGGCGAGGTAGCCGTGGGCAGCGCGGAGGGTGGGGATGGCCGCGCCGCAGCCGAGGCCGACGAGATCGCAAAGGTAGGCATCGGGGCGCAGGCCAAGGGTTTCCGCGACGTGGCTGGACGGGCCGGGGCAGAGGTAGCCGGTGCAGGTGCAGAGGAAAAGGGCGTCGATTTTCTCCGGGGCGAGGCCGGATTTTTGTAGGGCTTTGGCGAGGGCTTGGGCGGCCAGTGCGGGGGCGTGGCGCTCGAAGGAGCGGTTAAGGTCTTCCGCGTCCTGTCGGAAGACGGGGGCGAGATCGGCGGCGGTGAACTGGCGGGACTCGATGCCGGAGCCGCCGTGGGTGAGGATTTTCTCCAGCAGGGAAACGGAGCGGGGTTTCAGAGCGCCGAAGTCCGGGTGGGACTGGAGGGCCAGCCAGGTTTCCGCCTGAGTGAAAAGGTGGGGTGGGTTGGCGGTGGCGAGGGAAGAGAGATACATGAGGAAGTTTGCTAGGTTTCAGTGTTCAGTTCTCAGGGGAAGACTGGGCTAGCGGATGAGGCTGAGGATAGGGCGGAGTGGGGCGTGTTTGAGCAGCGGCTTTGCAGCGGTGTGGAAGAGGAGTGGGTGGAGGAGTTTGGCGGAGGTGAGGCGTTTGGCGAAGCGTTTGGCGAGCTGGTGCTGGATGGCCGCGCAGGCTGCGGGCCATGTAAGGGTGCCGTTGGCGTAGGCGATGAGGTGGGGGAAGGCGGTTTCGGTAGATTGGAAGGCCATGGTCATGCCGTTGCCGGTGAAGGGAGGGATGATGGCATGTGAATCACCAAGCGAGAGCACCCCAGGCGTGGGGCTTTGCAGGCCGAGCGCGAATCCGGCGACGGCGGTGAAGGATCCTTCCCTCCACTCCGCCGCCGCGATGCGGTGCGCGAGTTCCGTGTTGCCGTTTTCCGTGAGGTAGGCGGGCAGGAGATCCTCGTGGCGGGCGTCGATGGATTTATCGATGCGGAAGAGACCGCAGACGTTGTGCCAGCCATCTTCGACCGGCGTGACGCCCAGGTATCCGCGCGGGCCGCTGTGCATTTCCAACTGCGCCTTCGGGCTGATCCCGCGGATGTGCGCCTTGAGGCCGATCCATCCGCCCTTCGCGGGTTTGCGACCCGCCGTCCAGATCTCGCCGGGGGCGTGGGGATTTATTTTGCGGCGCGATCCTGTGTGCAGATCGACACCGATGGCAGTGGCGGTTTTCTGGAGGCGGTCGTCGAGGAGAAGGCGGGAAATGGCGAGGGCGGGCTCGGGGAGGAGGTTGTCGCGGAGGTGATTGTTTCCGGAAAACCAGGTGACGCTGCGGTGGAGCTGCGCGTCGGCGAGGGAGTCGGCAATGCCGAGTATTTCCAGTGTTTCCCGCGAGACGCCGGAGATGAACTCACCGCAGACACGGTGGCGCGGGTAATTTCCCGCCTCGTGAAGCGCGACCGCCACGCCGTTTTTCCGGAGAGCGATGGCGAGGGATAGGCCGGTGAGTCCGCCTCCGGTGATGGTGATCGTTTTGCTCAAGCGAGCAAAGCTAACATGCTTCTGGGAACTTGGTATCGGTAAGTTTCCCCGTCAGGACTCCTGGTAACTGCCGCCGTAGCCGGGGGTGTAGGGCTGGATGAGGCCGAGGTTGGCGAGGGCGTCGAAGTGCTTGTCGCGGGAGTAGATGCGGTGACCGTTGCGGTTGGCGACGACCGCGATCAGGGCATCCGACCACGGGATGCTCAGCCCATGCTTGCGGACGCGCCATTGAAAACGGACGGTCTCGTCCCATACAGCCTCCGTCTGCGGCAGGTAGGGGAGGAGGGAAAAGAGGTTGGAGATGACGGTTTTCTCGTCATCGCGCGCGCCGCCGAGGACTTCGAGTTTCACGATGCCGCAGAAGCAGGCCTGCATTTCCTCGATGAGGTTCTCCAACGCGAGGCTGACCGTGACGTCGCCTTTCCTGCGGAAAAGCTCGATCCAGACGGAGGAATCGACGAGCACCATAATCAGGATTTCCCTTTCTTCCCTTTCTTGTAAGTGACTTTCTCCTCTTTTGCGGCTGTTTCACCGGATAGACCCCACTCCTCAATCTCATCGTTAGTGTAGGCGTAGTCTAGGGGATGCTCGCGCAGGGAGCGGATGATGCCGACCGCCTTCTTGCGGTTGACGAACAGCTCTGCCGCCTTGGCGATACCGGCGCTCATTTTGGTTTCCCCAGTCAGTTCCATGATCTCCTTGATCAAGGTTTCGTTCAATTCAACGCTCACTCTCATGGCGGGAGAATGAGGCTGAATGCTGCAAAGTCAATCAAAAATGCTGCAAAATTAGGCGAATTACATTGATCTTTGCGCAAAGATTCGGATGGATCCGCCCCAAGAAACGCTTTCCTGGACAAGGTGATCCAGCCCAAGGGCGGCGGCCAGTTCCCCGCGCCGGAAACCCGCTTCGATGCTGACACGCATGTCGTGGCGCGTGATGGGGTGGACGAAGGGCGCGGCGATTTTCCCCAACAGAACCGGCAGGCGGGCGCGATGGGGTTCGTTGATCAGGAGGGTGTCGAAGCCGCGCATCCATGCGCCGAGTTCGGCGAGCTGCGGGTCGGTGAAGTGGTGGAGGAAAAGGTTTGCGATGAGGGTGCCGCCGTGGGCAGGCGGGGCTTGGGTGAAAAGATCGCCCTGTGTCCATTTCACGGAAGGCGGCAGGTGCGCGGGGCGCGGGGCGAGATCGTAGGCGGTGATTTCGGCCTGCGGAAATTTCCCGGCGAGGCGGGTGAGGAGATGGCCCTCGCCCGCCCCGTACTCGGTGATGTGGCGGGTATTTGCCGGGATGGCGGAGGCGATCCAGCGTTCGTTGCCCATGAAAAAGTTAATGCGGCGGAGGTCGCGGCGGGAGCGCATCGCGCCTGGGTCGTCGTGCGGGAGGTGATCGAGGAGTTCCCGGGTGAGTTTGCGCATGGCGGGATCTTGGGTGCGGCGGGCGATGGAAGGAAGTATGGAAACGATGAATGCTTTACGTGACGGCGCGGCGGTAGAAGAGTGAACGGCATGGAAGCGCGCGAATTCACGATTGAGGGGCAAACCTATGAGGCGAGGACGCCGCGGGAAGAGGATTTTCCGGAAATGATCGCGCTGCACAAGCGGTGCTTCCCGGCAGGTGGCAACGAGGACAGCGCGTGGCGTGAGGATCAGTTGGAATCGCAGCTCCAGATTTTCTCGGACGGGCAGGTGGTGATTGAGAAAGAGAGGAGGATCGTGGGCGTTTCCTCCAGTCTGATCGTGTGGATGGGGCTCGATCCGCTGCGCCACCACACCTACTACGGCATCACGGACGACGGCTACTTTTTCAACCACGATCCGCAGGGCGACACGCTCTACGGCGCTGAGGTTTACGTCGATCCGGAGGAGCGCAGGCGTGGGATCGGAGCCTATCTTTACGCATTGCGGCGGGAGCTTTGCAAGCGGCTCAACCTGCGCCGCATCTTGGCGGGCGGGCGGCTGTGGCATTACGACAAGTTCAGCAACCGCTACACGCCGGAGGAATATGTCTATGCCGTACAGGACGGGCTGGTGAACGATCCAGTGCTCGGCTTTCAGCTCAAGGAAGGCTTCGTAGTACGCGATGTGATGCCGAACTACATCCGCGATCCGAAGAGCCGGAATTTCGCATCGCTCATCGAGTGGCTGAACCCCGATTATCAGCTGAGCGAAGGCGACGACCGGAAAGTCCGCGTGGCCTGCGTGCAATACCAGATGCGCAAAATTGCGGACTTCGATGAGTTCGCGGCGCAGGTGCGGTATTTCGTGGAAACGGCGGGCGAGGACTATGGCGCGGATTACGTGCTATTCCCGGAGTTTTTCTCGGTGCAGCTTCTCTCCGCGATGGAGCCTTATTCATCGCGAGATGGCATCCGCAAGCTGGCCGAACTTACGCCGAAATTCCGCGAACTGATGTCCACGCTGGCCCGCGAGCAGGGCTTGCATCTTATCGCCGGATCGCATCCGGTGCTTCAGGAGGACGGAAGCCTGCAAAATGAGGCGATGCTGTTCCGCCCTGACGGCTCTTTCGTTTCCCAGCCGAAGCTGCACATCACCCCAAGCGAAACGAAATGGTGGGGGATTACCGGTGGCAATCAACTCTTGGTGATCCAAACGCCGAAAGCGAAGATCGGCATCCTGATCTGCTACGACGTGGAGTTTCCCGAAGCGGCGCGGTATCTGGCCGAGCAGGGCGTGGAAATCCTATTCGTCCCGTATTGCACCGACAACCGCCAAGGCTATCTGCGCGTCTCGAAGTGCGCGGCGGCGCGGGCGATCGAGAACCAGATTTACGTGGTAACAACCGGCGTGGTGGGGAATTTGCCCGACGTGCCGGCCATGGACATCCATTACGGGCGCGCGGCGGTTTTCACGCCGTCGGACTTCGAGTTCGCCCGCGACGGCATCCAGGCGGAGGCCGATCCCAATGTAGAAACCATGCTGGTGACCGATCTCGATATCAACGACCTCTACCGCTCCCGCGAGGCTGGATCGGTCACTCCGCTGATGGACAGGCGGCGGGATCTCTTCGAGCTGCGCGTAAACCTCGGTGGGGAGCTAGGGTGAAAAGGCTTTTTTCGCAAAACTTGGCTTGATTCCTAGGTTTTCGCGACTATAACCGCCGCCCCCGCACAAGGGCGGAGCAACCTTAGAATGTCCAACTCACTCAAAATCGCCATCCCCAAGGGCAGCCTGCAAGAGCCGACCGTCGAGCTCTTCAGGAAGGCCGGGTATGAGATTTACGTTTCCTCGCGGGGCCTGCGTCCCGCCTCGAATGATGCGGAACTGGATATTTATTTGATTCGCGCGCAAGAGATCGGGCGCTATCTCGCGCAAGGTTTCATCGATTGCGGTATCACCGGCCTTGATTGGGCTTCGGAGGGCGGCGGGGAACTGGTCGATTTCGCGGAGCTGCCCTATTCCCGTGCTTCGGTAAACCCGACGCGTTGGGTGCTGGTTGTCCCGGAGGATTCGCCGATCAAGACTCCGCAGGATCTGGAGGGGAAAAGGATCGCCACAGAGGGCGTGGGGATCACCCAGCGCTACCTCGACAAGCTCGGCATCAAGGCGGAGGTGGAATTTTCGTGGGGAGCTACCGAGGTGAAAGTCCCGGATCTCGTGGATGCGATCGTGGATGTTACCGAAACGGGTTCCTCCCTCAAAGCGAACCGCCTACGCATCGTCGATACCCTGTTGGTTTCCTTCCCGCACTTTTACTCGAACCCCACCGCCGCCGCCGATCCTTGGAAGCGTGCGAAGATGGACAAGATTTCCCTGCTCCTCAAGGCCGCCCTCTGCGCCCGCGACAAGGTCGGCCTGAAGATGAATCTCCCTGCCGACAGGCTACCCAAGCTGCTCGCGAAACTCCCATCCCTGCGCCGCCCCACCGTTTCCCACCTCTCCGAAGAGGGCTGGGTGGCGGTCGAAACAGTGATTGACGAGGTGCTCGTCAGGGACATGATCCCTGACCTTAAGACTCTCGGGGCGGAGGGAATCATCGAATATCCTCTCAACAAGCTCGTCCCGTAATCTTTCAACTGAACCACCAACCCCGCACAAACCATGGGCTCCATCAAAAAACGTCGTAAGACAAAGATCAACAAGCACAAGCGCAAGAAGCGCATGAAGCAGAACCGCCACAAAAAGCGTCTCCGCTACAAGTCCTAGCCATTACGCCGGGACGGCACTTTTTTTGATCCACGCCGCAAGTCCGCCGAACGCGGGCTAGCGGCGTGCTTTTTTAAACCAAAGTGGTAAGCGCAATACAAGATGAGCTTGCAGGTGGTCGTGAATTTCCGCGTGGTCGATGAGACCGCAGACTGGGTGGTCGTGGACAAGCCCGCGCCGTTGATCGTACATCCCGCGAACAACAAGCCCGAGCCGACCTTGCTCGGCGGTTTGGAAAATCTGTATTCCTACGAGTTGGAGAACGGCGCGTGCCTGGGAATCATCACCCGGTTAGACCGCGAGACAAGCGGGCTGGTGCTGGTCGCGAAACACACCGCCGCCGCGCGGGAGCTGGGCATGATCTTCGAACGCCGCGAGGCGCGTAAGCAATACCTCGCCATCGTGAAAGGCTGGCCGTCGGAGCATGAGTGGGTCTGCGACGCACCGATCATCCGCGCCGGTGAGATCCGCCCATCGCAAATCTGGGTGCGGCAGGTGGTGGATGCGCAAGGCAAGCAATGTTCTACTAAATTCATAGTAGAAAGACGATTTTTGAGGGACGGAATGGAGTTCACCCTGTTGCGGTGTTTTCCCGAAACCGGGCGCATGCACCAGATCCGCGTCCATCTCGCGGAAAGCGGCTTCCCCATCGCTGGCGACAAGCTCTACTCGGGTGAAGGATCGGAATACCTAGAGTGGATGGAGCACGGCTGGAACGCGGGCCTTGCGGAAAAGCTCATCCTGCCCAGGCACGCGCTGCATGCGAGCCGGTTGGGCATCGACTGGCAGGGCGAGGAAATCATGTGGGAAGTGGATCTCGCGCCGGATCTCATCGATTTCATGGAGGGAAAGCCGGTGGATTTTGCCGAAGGCGTTGTCAACTGGTGCCGGAAAGGTTAGGACTGCGCCATGGCGGATTTGAAAGAGATCGTGGCGTTCCTGGATGCGGAGCTGAGGCTTTCCGAGATCAAGGACTACCCCGGCGCGATGAACGGCCTGCAGCTCGAGAATGACGGCACGGTGAATCGCGTGTTTTCCGCCGTGGATGCCTCACTGGCGGTCGTGGAGGAAGCGGCTTTGCAAGGCGGTGGCCTACTTCTCGTCCATCACGGGATGTTCTGGCGGGGCGCGCAGCCGATCACCGGCGCGTTTCACCGCAAAATCAGTGCGGCGATTCGCGGCAATCTCGCGATTTATTCGGCGCACCTGCCGCTCGATTGGCATCCCGTCCACGGCAATAACGTCCTGCTGGCAAAAGCGATCGGCTTACGCGAAATTTCCCCCATCCTCGTGAAAGACGGCTGGCCTATGGGCGTGGCGGGCTTGTGGGAAGGGAGTCGCAGCGATCTCGTCAAAGCCACCTCTGCAGCCGTGGGGCGCGAGATCACACTTTGCCCCGGCGGCAGCGATCACATCGGCAAAGTCGCGATCATCACCGGGGGCGCCGGATCGGAAGTGGGCAGGATTGCGGAGTTGGGTTTCGATGCCTTTGTCACTGGCGAGGGACCTCACTGGAGTTTCATCGAGGCGGAGGAAAAAGCTCTCAGTGTGATCTACGCAGGCCATTACGCCACGGAAATTTTCGGGGTAACTAGCCTCGGTAGCTGGGTTGGTCGGAATTTCGGGGTGAGATTTTCAATCGTCGAACGTCTTGGCGGCATGTGAAAAAAATCCACTGCTGACCCCGCTCAGCCGTCAAACCTACGAAAGATTCCGTTTTTTATGAAATAATGCTTGCCCATGCCTGTAATAATATGCCAAGTTATCTGTGTATCGCGGGCATAGCTTAGTGGTAAAGCGCTATCCTTCCAAGTTAGACATGCGGGTTCGATTCCCGCTGCCCGCTCCAAATTTCAAACAACAATCTGATGAAACTTAACTCAATCAAAACAAACAGGATCTTTTCTGTCCTTGCCGTGCTCGGCTTTGCACTGGCATCTGCCTCTGCGCAATCCATCACCCCTCAAAATGCGAAAGCCGCGGTCGCTGCGATCATTGCAAAAAAAGATTCTGAAAAAAACTTTACTAAGGCTATCGCAGCTGCAATCAAAACGAACCCGGATGCAGCGGCGGCGATCACCGCAGCAGCAGTCGAGGCGGCGCCCCAATTTGCTGCGGTCATTACCGCAGCGGCTATAAAAGCACTTCCTACTGCTGCGGCGGCCATCACCACGGCTGCTGTCACTGCAGCTCCCGATGCAGCGGCAGCGATCACCACGGCCGCCGTCACCGCAGCTCCTAAAGCATCCGCAGCGGCCATCACCACGGCTGCTGTCACCGCAGCCCCGCCAACTGCTGCCGCAGCAATCACGACAGCCGCTGTTACCGCAGCTCCTAAAGCATCCGCAGCAGCGATCACCACAGCAGCTGTCACCGCTGCTCCTTCTTCCGCAGCAGTGATCACCACAGCCGCTGTTACTGCAGCCCCTAGACAAGCAGCAGCGATCACCACAGCAGCTGTCACCGCTGCCCCTTCTTCCGCAGCAGTGATCACCACAGCCGCTGTTACCGCAGCCCCTAGACAAGCAGCAGCGATCACCACAGCAGCTGTCACCGCTGCTCCATCTTCCGCCGCAGCGATCACCACGGCCGCCGTTACCGCAGCCCCCTCTTCTGCAGTAGCGATCACCACAGCCGCCACTACCGCCGCCCCTGCATCTGCCGCCGCCATAGCAGCGGCAGCCATCGCAGTGGCTCCCCAAGCGGCTTCAGCGATCAACAACGCTTCCGCTGCTGCTGTAGCGTCAAATCCCGCAAACTTCCCAGGTCAAGATGCCGGTAACACAGTGCCTGCACCAAATGAGACCCCTCCCCCACCAAATGAGACCCCTCCCCCACCGGCCGTAACCGATGGGAATCCTCCAGCAAATCCGGCTCTTTAGTCAGCATAGTTTTCAAAATGAGCAATATCTCACCCAGCACCTTTTTCTTATCTTTTTATGAAACGTAGTTTTACATCATTGTTTTTCGTGGCTCTCGCGACACCTGTTTATTCTAACGAGGGTCTCTACAATACGGGGGCCGAGTCTGTGGAGGACTTACCGCTGAAGTGGTCACTTTCTACCAGTGCGATCTATGACGATAACGTAGCCGCCGGATCTTCCACGTCCGCAGATTCCTCGCTGGCTATCAGTCCGAATGTAGGCTTGGCCTATAGCAACAGCGACCCACAAACCTCTTTTGACCTCTACGGAAAAGTGGGGTTGATCTATTATCTCGATTCACCGGAGACGCTCACCGATGATACCTTCAGCCAATCGAGAATCACCGCTTCATTCAGCCATCGCTTCGATGAGCGTCTCAGATTTAACAGTCAAAACAATATTGCCAACGAACTTGAGCCAGATTATTCTTATGGTATCGCGTCTTCGCGTACTGGCACTGAATCATTGAGTTGGTCGACAGATAATTCAATATCCTATAGGTGGTCAGAGCGTTACGCCACTTCTACAGGGATTAATTATTCCGGCTATCGCGTGGATTCCGCAGGTCAAAACAACAATGACCGGACTACGATTGGTGGATACAACCAGATACGCTACCAACTCTCTCAGCAATCGGTGTTGACCTCCGACTATCGTGCTTCTTCCACGGATGCTGTCGGGTTGGCTTCGGACTCTTTTGATCAGTTTTTCCTGGTAGGTATCGATCATCGTTTTTCATCAAGCACCGTGGGTATCTTTAAAGCGGGCGCCCAATACCGTGACGTCGATCTAGGCGATGGCGGTCTCGGCCCCTACCTTGAAATTGCTTCCTCTTCGCAAATTAACCAACAGCTCAAACTGGGCGCATACACCCGCTACAGCGCAGAAGCATATGACACGGTCCTACAAGATGGTGCGAATTTCTTCGATTACGAGGATCGCCGTGCACTACGACTTGGAGGCACCGCCAGTTATGTAGTCTCCCCCGATTTGTCGCTGCTCACGGGCACTGACTTGATTTTCTCGGACTACCTGGAAGGACGGGATACGACAAATCCTAACGTTTATGGCCCTGATAAATACGAGACTAGCATGAATGTTTATGTGGGATTTTCCTACAGCTTGAACGAGTTTCTCAAGGCAAACATGTATTACACCTACGCCCAGACGTTCACCGACATCAGCGCTCAACGCGAATACACGCGCAACCGGATCTCCATTGGCTTGTCCGCCGAATTCTGAGCAGACTTCGTGCTGTGTTGAAATTCTTACACATAAAATCATATAAAGACTCTCACGATGAAACCCATCGCGAGAGCTTTTTTCTTTAACCATTGAATCAGATGAACGCTTCTCTATGAACCAGCCACCTCAACAACAGGAAGCATCACTGCACGCCATCGATTACTGGCAGGTTATCAAAAACCGCTATGGGATTATCCTGCTCACGCTACTCCTCGTTTTTATGACAGCTTCGGTGATCACTTACGTGATGCCCAAAAGATACGAAAGCTCCGCCACTATCGAGGTCAAGCCACGCGAAAAAACGATCGACCCCCTCGGCGGAATAATGAGCTCCAGTGCTCCTACCATGACCCCACAGTTTTTCGGCACGGAATTCGAAAAGATCAAGAGTCGCAATGCTCTCAATAGGGTCATCGATAAATTAGACCTAACAAGTAAATGGTCCACAGATCGCGAAACGGTTCTAGGCATACTGAAGGGTATCGTAAGCACGCAGAATATCAGGGGCACTGACCTCATTCAGATCCAAGTCCGCCATACCAGCAAAGAAGACGCAAAGGACATCACAGATGAAGTTGCTCGCTCTTATCGGGAATACAGAGATGAGCTAGAGGGCAGAACCCAAGACAAGGGCGTCAATGAAATTAGAAAGGCGGTTCGTCTACAGGAAGACAAGGTGGAGGAGCGCCGGAAAGTCCTCACCATGATCAGTCGCACAAAGGATATCATTTATTACGGAGACCCGGAGATATCCCGTGGCAACGGCTTCGAGGAAGACTCGGAAGCCACCCACGCACTAAATTCCTGGGTTGAGCTAGAGGATGAGAGGATGAACTTGGAATCTCAGGTGCAAAACCTTTTGAAGTATGACGCCGAGGCTTTGCTAATTTACGCGGCGGGCTTAGATCTACCTGACAATATCATCAAATCCCTTTACCCCCATTACCTTGAGCAGATGAGGCAGATCGAGGGATTGAAAGCTGGCGGTTTGGGCAACCAACATCCCACAGTTCTCTCTAATGTCCGGATCATGGAACGAACCAAGGAGCAACTTGACGAGGGCGTGGTTAATCTACGCTCCCGCCTCCAAGGCAACTTAGAATTGGTGAAAGAGCGTTTGGAAAAGCTTGAAATAAGGAAGCGCCAGACCAAGAAGAATGCCCTTGAGCGTAGCATCGACACAACAGACTATGTGGACGCCAAACGCGACTTTGAAACGGATCAAGCGCTCCTCGAGCAGATGAAAATCAAGCTCATGACGGAAGAAATCGTGAGTGAACTACCCAATGAGACGATTATAGTGCACGAGGAAGCTGTGATGGGAGCCTCACCCGTCAGTCCGAACGTGACTCTCAACCTTGTCCTAGGCGCGGTGGTAGGTCTTATTTTCGGAGTAGGGATCGCATTTTTCCTCGAATATCTCGATACATCGGTGAAAAGCATGGAGGACGTAGAGCGCTTTTTACAAGTTCCCGTCTTAGCAGTGATTCCGAAGGATGTCGGGTTGCTGCACAAGCAGAATGGTATGAGCCCTGATGCGGAGGCCTACAGAATCCTCCGCACCAACATCGAGTTCAATCGCAAGAATCCGGAGGACAATTCGGTTACCGTGGTATCTGGTGGAGCTGGTGAAGGCAAATCCACCACTCTAGTGAACCTCGCATATATTTGCGCCCAAGGTGGCTATACCACCCTAATGATCGACGCCGATCTTCGTCGCCCTAGGCTGCACACTTTTTTTGACATCAACAACGCGGTTGGCCTTACCAACTTTCTTACCACTGAGTTGATGTTAGAAGACGTGATCCTCCAGACGCCTATCGATAATCTGTATTTCATGCCGTCCGGGATCCTTCCAGCGGACGCAGCTGGTGTTCTCAACTCGCGGCGCATGTCCGAACTCATTCAGGACGTCAAACAGCGCTTTGACTTGGTTCTCGTTGATAGCCCGCCAATCCTTGGCGTAAGTGATGCGTCTGTCCTGGCAAGTGAGGTTGATCTTACCATAATCGTCGTGCAACACCGCAAGCTGCCGCGAAACATGCTCATGCGCGTCAAACAAGCGGTGGAGAATGTGGGTGGCAAGGTTATCGGCGTTGTTCTAAACAACGTTGATATACGGAGTGATAGCCAATATCAATATTACACCAGTTACTACACTTATTACGCTCCGGCTGAGAATCAAATCATACCAACCGTCGCATCAAATACTAAGAGCAAACAAACAACAACTCATGTAGTATCGGATACAAAGGAAAACGATTTGTATTAATACAGACCGCTATATTTATCTCGTTAGATGATCAGAATCGCTAGCTTCCAATAAAATCCCCACATCTCATTTTTATGAAAAAAACAATTATGAATACATTTGTAATACTTACGGTTGCTTTTTTTTCATTCATCAGTCCTGTGCTTTCTCAAATCGAGGCGGGCACGTCCGTTCAAATCACAATCATGGGTGTGCCCGGGGATGAAAAAAGTAGGATCGACGCGATGTATCCGGTTTCAGAGAGTGGTACTGTTAACTTGCCGTTTATCGGAACCATGAGGGCTGCGGGGCTAAGTCCCGAGGCACTAGCTTCATCCATACAGAATGCATACAAAACCTCCGAGATTTATACGGACCCCACAATCCAAGTTGTCTGGACAACCGAAGGCACTGGGGTAAGAACTCAGGTGGTTCACGTGGGTGGCTATGTCAGAAAAACAGGCCCCATCCCTTTCCATAGAAATCTCACGATTTGGCAAGCGGTCCAAGCAGCTGGCGGACCCACCGAATTCGGTAGCCTTAGAAGAGTGAAACTTTATCGATCCGGCAAGACGCAGATGTTAGATATTGAAAAGCCCCAATTTAAGCAAATTCCACTGCAGCCTGATGATACTTTGGAGATCCCTGAGAAGAATTTTTGGGGAGGTTGAGGGCTTCCCTATCTGGGGGATAGTTATCATTTTCGCATTAAACTAGTGACCGTAATGAATGCACTGGCCAGCTTCGCGCTATTTTGCTTGTTGCCAATATCTTTAATTTACGGGGAGGCCGCTCCAAAGCAGCGGTGGATCGAAGAGTTGGGATCCGAAGAATTCACCATCAGGGAAAGTGCCCATGCAGAACTTTCTGCATGGGCTATGAAGAGTCCCCAGTTGGCGATCCCGAAATTTCTAAGTTTGTCCCAAGAGCATCATGATCCTGAAGTTAGGAAACGCGCGCTCGATATCCTCAAGGTGCTAGCCAATATTGATTATCTTTCCGATGGGCAGGGATATCTGGGTATCCTGATGCAAGAGGAACCTCTCGATGCGGCGCAGGGTGAGAAGGTGCGTTTCGGCATCAGGGTTTTGGATGTAATGAACGGCAGCCCTGCGGAACAGGCGGGTGTGAAGATGGGTGACTTGATTGTTTCCCTTGATGGGATCATTTGGGAAGAGGCCTCCGCTATGACGAAATTCAGTGAGGCCGTGGCGGCAAAGAAGCCGTCGGTGGAGGTTAGCCTCATGGTTCAAAGAGCTCCGGAAGGAGCTATCGGTATTACGGTGAAACTGGGAAAACGACCCGTACCGGATCTAGGGGTGGGAGGTGATCTCGGCCTGCTTGAGCAACAGGCTAAAGATCGGCATTTCGAGAAGTGGCTTAAGAAACAGCAAAAAATTGATTAGTATGGATTTCTGAGTTCAGCGCGCGTCTGGTCAACGCTGTCCAATTCCCTCCAGTCACCGGGGGCAAGCGATGGATCCGAAAAGCTCCCAATTGCGATGCGAACCAGTCTCAGGGTTGGATGTCCGGCCGCAGCCGTCATCCGTCTGACCTGGCGATTTTTCCCTTCCGTGAGTTTGATTCGTATCCAGGTGTCTGGGATTTCCTTTCGCACACGGATCGGCGGCTCGCGCGGAGGAATCTCCGGACGGTGTGATAGGATTGTTACCTCGCACGGCAGGCAGCGGTGTCCGCGTATGACGATGGAACCTTCGCCCAAGGCAGTGATCGCGGAAGAGTTCGGAATGCCCTCAACCTGCACGAGATAGGTGCGAGGATGGGCGTGTTTGGGATGGAGTAGGCGTTCATTTAGTCCGGTTTCATCGGATAGCAGGAGCAAGCCTTCCGAATCCATGTCGAGCCTCCCGAGCGGATAGACATTCCTGGGTAATCCAAATTCTGCTAGTGTGCGCTGTCCGGGCTGTTCGGGGGTGAACTGGCAAAGGACTCCGTAGGGCTTGTGGAATGCTATGACCATGACTTCGGTTTACCGATGAGATTGCTTCCAAAGGAAAAGGCTCGGACGGAAAAACCGCCGAAGCCTTGGTAAAAAGCCATCCATTCTCAAACAAGTGCTAGGAGCTTCGCCTTGAGCTGTTCCTTGGTGACGTTCGCGCCCACGATCTGATCTTTTACCTCTCCGTCCTTGAAAAACAGGAGCAAGGGGATTGAACGGACATTGTATTTCACGGCCAACTCGCGTGCATCGTCCACGTTGACCTTGGCTATTTTGGCTTGGCCTTCGATCTCGCCGGACAGTTGGTCGAGAATG
>CAMBQC010000006.1 GCA_945869855.1 Prosthecobacter debontii | reverse complement strand
CTGGTAGGCCTTCTTATCGCACTGGGTGCGGGGAGCGCGGACCGAGGGGCCTTTCGAGGCATTCAGCATCCGCCATTGGATGCCGGTGGCGTCGGTGTTGATTCCCATCGCGCCGCCGAGAGCGTCGATTTCACGCACCATGTGACCTTTCGCGAGACCACCGATGGCGGGGTTGCAGGACATCTGGCCGATCGTGTCGAGATTCTGGGTCAGCACAGCGACGCGAGCGCCAAGCCGGGCGGCGGCCAGCGCGGCCTCGACCCCGGCATGGCCGGCGCCGATTACGATTACTTCATATGGGGTGGGATAGCAGAACATTCGCGGGGCGCGAGACTATCACGGCTTTTAGCGGGCGCAATCACCGACTAGGACACTAGAAAAGTTCCACGTGGAACTTTACGGGCGATCCAAGATGCCCGTGCTGGCTCTTGGGAGCAGTTCCTCTAGGGAAAACTCCACCCGCTCCATCCGGTTCGCGAGGATCACGGTTTTCACGCCGAACTCCGCCAACACCTGCCGGCAAGCCCCACAGGGTGAGATGGGCTGTGCCGTGTCCGCGACTACAACGACCTTTTCGAAGCTACGCGCGCCTGCCGCAATCGCCGCGCCGATGGCCACTCGCTCCGCGCAATTTGTCAGTCCGTAGGAAATATTTTCCACATTGCAGCCGGGGAAAATCTTCCCGTCGCCCGCCAGCAAAGCCGCCCCCACGTGAAAGTTCGAGTAGGGCGCGTAGGCGTTTTCCCTGACTTCCCATGCCGTCGCGATCAGTTCGTCATCCGTTGTCATGGATGTTTTCTATCACGCCCGCGTAAGCTCGACCAGTATCGCTTTCTGGGCATGGAGCCTGTTCTCTGCCTGCTGGAAAATGGTATCGGCGTGTTTTTCGAGTAGTTCTTCGCTAATTTCCTTGCCGCGATAGGCGGGCAGGCAGTGGAGGACGATGTGACCTTTGGCCGCGCCGGAAAGCAGCTCGGAATTCAGTTCGAAGCCCTTGAACTCCGCCTCTTTCTGCTTCTGCCCCTCCTGCCCCATGGATAGCCACACGTCGGTGTTGATGACATCCGCGCCCTCGACCGCTTCACACGGGTCTTCGCAGACGGTGACGAGATCGCAGTCCAGTTGTTTCAAGAAATCGGCGGGCGGCTGGCAGCCTTTCGGAGAAGCGACCTTGAGTTCGAAACCCAGCCATTTCGCGGCCCACATCCAGGAGCGGGTCATGTTCGAGAAACCATCGCCGACGAACGCGAATTTCCGCCCCTCCCAGCCGCCCAGCTTCTCGCGGACAGTCAGGAGGTCGGCTAGGATCTGGCACGGATGCTCGTCGTCGGTGAGTGCGTTGATCACCGGGAGTTTCGAATAAGTGGCGAAATCGACCACATCCTGCTGAGCGAAGGTGCGGATGATCACCCCGTGCACCATCCGGCCAAGCACGCGGGCGGTGTCCTTGATGGGTTCTCCCCGGCCGAGCTGGATGTCATTGGAAGAGAGGAACATCGGAAACCCGCCTAGTTCCCGGACGCCGACCTCGAAGGAAACCCGCGTGCGTGTGGAGGATTTGGCGAAAATCATCGCCCATGTTTGCCCGGCGAGCGGCTGATCGGTGTCCCGGCCGCGCCATGCTTTCAGCCTCATCGCATCGTCGATGAGGTTGGTGATTTCGTCCGCGGACAGTTCCTCGATGGATAGCAAATGTTTCATCTTCGTAATTCAGTATTCGGACAGCGTGTCCTTCAGGATGGCGAGCGCCTCATCGATTTCTGCGTCCGAGACATTCAACGGAGGCAGCAACCGGATCGTCTCCGGGCCAGCAGGAACTGTGAGCAAGCCTTTGGTAATCAACGACTTAACGATTTTTAGCGCCGCCGTTTCCCCTTCCACAAGCGGAATCCGGTCTGGTTTCAGGCCGATGCCCAGCAGCAGCCCCAGACCACGGACTTCTGTGACCAGAGGGAGTTTCCAGCTGGCTACGGTTTCGCGGATGCGATTCCCTTGGTAGATGGCGTTTGCGGCGAGATCCTTCTCGCGGATTTCCCTCAAGGTCTCCAGCGCGGTGGCGCAGACCAGTGGATTTCCCCCGTAGGTGGAGCCATGGGAACCCGGCCCCATCAGCGAGGAAAGTTTCGTGCCTTTGGCATCGACGGCGCGATCGCTGAGCCAGAACGAGCCGATCGGCACCCCGCCGCCCATGCCTTTTGCCCAGGAAATACCATCTGGCTCGATTTCTGGTGCGATCGCCCTCCAAGCCATCGCCTCGCCGCAGCGGCCGAAGCCTGCCTGGACTTCATCGAACATCAGCAGCAGGTCATGTTTTTTCCGCAGGGCATCGAGCGCGCGGAGAAACTCCGCCGAGGCGACATGCACCCCGCCCTCGGCCTGCACGGGTTCGAGGAGAAAGCCCACCGTTTCATCGCGCACCGCGTTTTCCAGCGATGCGATGTCGTTGTAAGGCAGGTAACGGAAGCCCGGCAGCATGGGATCGAAGCCTTGTTGAATCTTTGCCTGTCCGGTCGCGGCCATGCTTCCGAGCGTGCGTCCGTGGAAGGATTGCTGGAACGTGACGACCTCGAAGCGCGGCTTGCCGTCCGCTTGTGGTTTCAGGTGGCCGTAGCGGCGGGCGGACTTGATCAGGCCGTCATTTGCTTCGGCACCGGAGTTTGAAAAGAAGATTTTTCCTGGTAAGCCGATGTGGTGAAGGTTCATTTCCTCTGCCAGAAGTCCTTGATTCTCAGTGTAATACAGATTTGAGACGTGGATCAACTTGCCGGCTTGTTCGCGGATTGCGGCGACGATGCGCGGATGGCAATGCCCCAGCGAGCACACGGCGATGCCCATGCAGAAATCCAGGTATCCGCGTCCCGCGTCATCGCGCACACGTGTCCCCTGCCCCTCGACAAGGGTTAGCGGAAAGCGCCCGTAGGTGCCCAGGACGTGTTCGTTGAATCTCTCGGTGGTGGTCATTTCTTCGGACGGAAAGGGGCGGAGAGTATACGCCTTGCGGGAAAAAGCAAACCACTTTCGCGGCTACAGCCTTTTCACCGACAAGGTTGCCAGCAGCGGGCATTTAGATAATACTGCGCCCGAACGGATGTCCCAACTTTTACTCGAACCAGCCCGCAGAAGCGGATGTGAAAACCTGCCAGCAGTCGGCGAGCTTCTCAAGGAGGCCGCCCAACTCCAGCGCTCTCCTATCGACGATCTTCTGGATGCCGCCGTGGTGGATGAGGAAAGCTATCTCCGCGAACTCGCCCACGACCTCGATCTGCCATGGCTGGCGAACATCCCGACGGATGAAAACACCCTGCCTCTCCGCGAAGCCTGCGGGCCGCGTATCGCGCTGCGGCATCGGCTTTTGCCCGTGGCCATCGAGGGCGAGGGTGCTGAACGGAAGCTTCTGCTGGCCACCTTCGATCCCTTCAACCTCATCGCGCATCAAGCGGCGGCACAGGAGCTTTCGATTCCCTTCGAGTGGTGCATGGCTTCGCGGAAACGGATCCACGAGGCGCTGCGCCGGCTTTACGGGGTGGGCGCGGATACCTTCGAGCAGATCTTGGAAGGCCGCGATCTCGACTACGACCAACTTTCCGATTCCGAGGACGAGGCGAACGTGATCGACGCCGACGAGGATGAGGAGGCGAGCGTGGTGAAATTCGTGAACCAGATCATCCGCGAGGCGCTCGACCAGCGCGCTACAGATATCCATGTGGAACCACTCGCGAACAATCTTCGGATCCGTTACCGCATCGACGGGCGGCTTCTGGAAATCGCCGTGCCGGAAAACATCAAGGCGCTGCAAAGCTCGGTGATTGCGCGTCTCAAGATCATGGCGCGTCTCGACATCGCGGAGCGACGCGTGCCGCAGGACGGCCGGATCAACCTCCAATTCGAGGGCGCGACCATCGACGTCCGCGTCGCTACGGTGCCTACCGTAGAAGGCGAGAGCGTTTCGCTGCGTCTCCTCAACCAAGAGAAATTCAACCTTGCGAAGCTCGCGATGGAGCCTTTCGTGCGGAAAAAAATCGAGGCATTGCTGCACCTTCCCAACGGCATCGTCCTGATCACCGGCCCGACCGGTTCGGGAAAATCGACGAGTCTTTATTCATTCTTAAGCGAGGTGAACAGCCCGGAGAAGCGCATCGTCACGGTCGAGGATCCGGTGGAAAACAAGCTCACCGGGGTGATGCAGATCGCGGTGAAATCGGAGATCGGCCTGACCTTCGCGACGGCGCTGCGCTCCATCCTCCGCGCGGACCCGAACATCGTGATGATCGGGGAGATCCGCGACCTTGAGACCGCCGAGATCGCGATCCGCGCCTCACTTACGGGACATCTAGTATTTTCCACGCTCCATACGAATGATGCCATGGGCGGCATCTCGCGTCTCGTGGATATGGGCGTGGAGCCGTTCCTCGTCTCCGCCGCCGTGCGCGCCTTCCTCGCCCAGCGCCTCGTCCGCCGCCTCTGCCCGCATTGCAAGGTGCCGCGCGAAATCTCCACCCAGGACATCATCGACCTCGAGATCCCGCGCGACATTCACGGCCAGATCTACTCGCCGAAGGGCTGCGACCGCTGCCGCATGACCGGCTTTTCCGGACGACTCGCGATCTATGAGGTCGTGCTCCTCACGCAGGCCATGCAGGAACTCGTCGCCCACTCCCGCCCGCAGGCCGAGATGAAAGCCCAGGCACTCCGCGACGGCTACGTCCCCATGCGCACCTACGGCTGGCACAAGGTCATGCAGGGCGAAACCACGATCGAAGAGGTCATCTCCGTCACGTCTTCGGATATTGGCGGGGCGGATTAGAAAGCGGCACCCGTGGACATCTCGTTTACAAACTATTTCCAAACCAAGGTGCTGACGAAACGCCCTTATTTGACCAAGGATCTCTGTGTCCGAGACCTAATGAACCCAATACGAAAAGAAGTGCAAGAAGATGGTGAGCGGGTAAGGTTTTGGGGTAAAGTCCCTGAACTGGATGGACGATTCCTCCGGGTGATCACGCTCTCCGACGAGATTACGATCCACAACGCGTTTCCAGACCGAAGATTCAAGCCATGAAAATCGAATATTTCCCCGAAACCGATAGCCTCTACATCGACCTTGCCGATGGGGTGGGAACCGATTCCTTAGAAATTTCCGAGGGTATCGTTTTGGACACCGACGCGAATGGCCGCCCGGTGGGCATCGACATTGATCAAGCGTCCAAGCATCTCAGCTTGGGGAAACTGAATCTCAAAGGCCTGCCTTTTGAGATCGAGCAGGTAGCGGTTTGATCCAAATTTCGCGTTCCCATGCCCCTCTTCTCCTACAAAGCGCTATCCACGAACGGCACCGTCGCGACGGGTGAGATCGAGGCGGCGGATCGTCCCGAGGCGTTGCGGACTCTAGACAAGCGCGGGTTGCGGCCGGTGAATGTGAAGGAATCCGCGAAGGCGATTCCGGCAAAGAAAAAATCGGCGGCGCCGTTGCGGCGGAAGGAGAAGACCGGCGAGAAAGAAGAGGTGTCCACGTCCGGCGAGTTGAAGCTCAAGCGGGCGGAGGTGATTCTTTTCACCGAGGAACTTTCCGATATGTTGGGCGCGGGCTTGCAGCTGGAGCCGGCGCTGAAGTCGATGGAGAACCGTCAGGAGCTCGGCAGCCTGAAGGAGGTTTCTCAGCGCATTCGCAATATCGTCCGCGACGGCGTAAATTTCTCGGTGGCTCTGAAAAAGGTCAGCCCCAGCTTCGGGCCGTTGTATTGCTCTCTGGCGGCGGCGGGCGAGGCCTCGGGCGCGCTGGATACGATTTTGAAACGGCAGGCGCATTATCTGAAAACGCTCGCCGAGCTGCAGAGTCGTTTGATCCTGGCGTTGATCTACCCTGCGTTCTTGATCTTCGTCGGGATCGGCGTAGGTATCATTTTCGTGACCACTCTGATTCCGCAATTAACGGAGTTGATCAAGAGCACGCCCGGCGGAAAGATCCCATGGGCCATCAACATGATGATGGTGTTCGCGGATTTCATCAAAGCGTGGTGGATCGTGATCCTGCTCTCGCTGGTTGGCTCGTTCCTATTTTTCAAGGCGTGGAAGGACAACGAGGCGAACAAGCCGAAGTGGGACGAGATGAAACTCAAGATGCCGCTGATAGGTGCTGTGATCTCCTCGCGATTCTATGTGCAGTTCCTCGAAACGATGGCGAACCTCGTCAGCAACGGGTTGCCGCTGCTGCGCGCGCTGGAGCTTTCGCGTGATGCCACGCAGAACATTTCACTACGCGCGCGTCTCAATGGAGTCATCGCGCAGGTGGGTGATGGACGGGCGTTTTCCAAGGCGATGATCCGCTCGGAAAGTTTCCCGCCCCTGCTCATCGACATCATCGCTGTAGGCGAGCAGACGGGAAAAATCGATCAATCTCTGCGCCGCGCGGCGGAGCGATATGACAAGGAGTTGGACAACGATCTCAAGCGCGTGATGGCGTTGATCATGCCCTCGGTGTTGATCATGATGGCGCTGCTGATTGGTTCGTTCGCGTATCTGATGATCACTGCGATCTTTCAGACGATCTCGAATTTGAAGTGACGGGGATGTTTTCTAAACCGGATACGGGCAACGGTTTCCTCGCCGCGCATGTGGCGGATCTGCTGCGGAGTTATTACGAACTGACTGAAAAGCATCTCATCGTGCCTGCGAAGGATGCCGCGCTGATGGCGTATTCGGCTCCGTTCGTCCTGCTCTCGCATGACGAGGCGGATGATCCCTTGCTTACCTATGGGAATCTTGCGGCGCAGAAACTCTTTGCGATGGATTGGCAAAAGCTGGCGGGCATGCCCTCGCGGAAAACGGCTGAGGCACCCGAGCGCGCGGAGCGGGAGGAGCTGCTGCGACGTGTGGCGGAAAAGGGTTTCATCGACGATTATGCGGGCATCCGCATCGCAGCGGATGGGAGACGTTTTATGATCCGCAACGCGACCGTGTGGAATGTATCCGACAAAAGCGGCGCACGGATCGGCCAGGCCGCCACTTTCTCGGAGTGGCAGCTGCTGGAAGGCTAGCTGGATCACAAAAAAGGAGGCTTTGCAGCCCCCTTTTCGGAAAATTTCGCCGGTGCGGGTTTACGCGGTGGCGAGTCTCGCGAGCTGGGAGATTTGGCGCATGAGGGCGCGGGTTTCGTCCTGCCAGGTTTGGAGGGCGGCGCGGGAGAGTTGGACTCGGTCGGATACGGCTTGCTCGAGTTCGTGGTAGTTCGCCGCGAGTTTTTCGGAAAGCTGGTGCAGCATTTCCGCAGAGCGTTCGCAATAGCCGGGTGTTGCTACGATTTGGCCGATGCGTTCCACGGCGCGGCGCTTCGCCTCGCCCATTTCCGCCAAGAGGATTTTACTGTCCGGCACGCGGCGCAGGCCTTCGACGAGGCCGAGTTTCGAGAGAGTCCAGATCGTCCATTTCGAGGGATCCCACTGCCATGGCTTCACGCCGTTGCGGTAGTCGTGTTGGAACTCGTGGTGGTAGTTGTGGTAGCCCTCGCCGAAAGTGAGGAAGGCCATGATCGCGCTGTCGCGGGCGGAATGCTTGGTGGAGTAGGGCTGTTTGCCGACGGTGTGGCAGAGCGAGTTGATGAAAAACGTGCAATGCTGCGCGATCACGATGCGGGTGACGCCGGCGATGAGGAAACCACCGAGCGCTCCGACCATCGGGTCGAGTCCCATCAGGGAGTTGTAGCCGTAGCCGAGGGCGGAAGGGACGATGAGGCCCACAACAAGGGCGATCCAATGGGTGTATCTGTGCTGCCACATCACGAGCTTGTCCTTGCGGAGGTCGCCGACGTTATCCACGGGAGTCTCGGGGTTGAGCTTGAAAAGGAGCCAGCCGATGTGTGCCCAGAAAAAGCCCTTGGAGATGTCGTAGGGATCTTCGTCATGATCGACGTGCTTGTGGTGGCGGCGATGGTCGGAAGACCAGTTGAGGCAGGAATTCTCGAACGCGCAGGCGCCGAAGATGAGTGTGAAGAATTTCACCGGGGTCTTCGCCTTGAAGGAGAGGTGGGAGAAGAGCCTGTGGTAGCCGACGGTGATGCTCATCATCGTGGCGCAGAGGTAGAAGAAGAACATCCCGAACTGGAACCAATCGATGCCGTGGTTGAACAGGTAGATGGGCGCGCCGATAAGGGCGATGAGTGCGGTGCCGATGAGGAAGCTGGAGGTGATCCAGTTCACGCGGTCTAAGGGGATTCGGAACATAAGTATTGGTTAGCTTGGATTACATTACCTGCAAGGGTGCAGTTAGGCGAAGGATTCGCCTTGCGCACGGCACGGATAAACGATCTCACGACAATTCACAAGTGGTGAAATTTTGAGAAAGCTGGTCGTTTTAGGCTTTCCGCAGGGATCCGGTGGAGTCGCCGAAGCGTTTTTCATTCACGCCGAACTCCTCCAGCATGCGCAAGTAAAGGTTCGAGAGCGGTACATTCTCGCCAAGATCGACGTGGCGGCCGGGCTTGAGGGCTCCGCCGCCGTTGCCGGCGAGGAGGATGGGGAGGTCGTCGTGGTTGTGACGGTTGCCGTCGGAAATACAACCGCCGTAGACGATCATGGAATTGTGGAGTAAGGATTTGCCGTCCACATCCTCGGTGGTCTTTAGTTTGTCAAGAAAGTAGGAGAGTTGCTCTAGGTAGAAGGTGTCGATTTTCGCGAGCTTAGCTAAGTTGTCCTGATTGCCCTGGTGGTGGGAAATGCTGTGATGGCCTTCGTTGACCCCGATCTCCGAGAACGAGCGGTTCGAGCCGTCATGGGCCATCAGGAAGCTGGAGACGCGGGTGGTGTCGGTTTGAAAAGCGAGCACCATCATATCGAACATGAGGCGCAGGTGATCTTGGAAAGAATCGGGCTGGCCTGCAGGCGCGGCCACGCCGGGATCGGCCGGGATGCCGATAGCCTCGGCTTTCTCGATCTGTTTCTCGATCTCGCGGACGCCGGTGAGGTATTCGTCGAGCTTCCGGCGGTCCGTACGCCCGAGGTGGCGGTGCAGGGCTTTTGCGTCGCTTTGGATGAAATCGAGGACGGATTTTTTGGAAGCGAGGCGTTGGCCAAGGGATGTCGCGCGTTCGCCGGAGGAGCCCGTAGCGAAAAGGCGTTCGAAGACCGCGCGGGGATTGGATTCTGGTGTCATCGGTTGGTTCTCGGAGCGCCAGGAGAGATTGAACTGGTAGGCGCAGGAGTAACCGGAATCGCAGTTGCCGGATTTGCGGACGCCATCTGTGGAAAGCTCCAGCGAGGGCAGGCGGGTTTGGGCGGCAACGGCGTTCGCGGCCACCTGATCGGCAGAGATGCCAAGCTGGATATCGGAGCCGGAGGTTTTGCGGGGGCGAGCACTAGTGAGGAAGGCGGCGGTGCCCCGTGCGTGGTCGCCCGGGCCATCGCCGCCGTTGGTGGCGTTCTTCTGCTCAAAGCCGGTGAAAATCTGGAAATCCTCGCGGTGTTTCTCCATTGATGTGAAGGAAGAGCCCATCTTGTAGGAAGAAGCGGTTCCGCTTGGACGCCAATGGTGGAGGTTCACGCCGTTGGGGATGTAAAGGTAGGCCATCCGTAACGGGGCACCGTTGGCTGTGGTGCCGATTGCCCGTGCCGCCGCCGAGGCCGCCAACAGCGGGCGAAAGGATTCGAACGCAGGTAGAGATAGTGCGGCTCCGAATCCACGGAGAAAACCACGGCGTGTAATTTGCGAGTGATCCATAATTTTAACAGTGATAGATACTCGCGATAGCCGGCATGTCCATCTGTGAATTTGGCGGTCTACGCTACCGTGGTTTTGACCCGCTTTGTCAGACCGCGTAATAAAAAAGCCTGTGCCAGCTTAGCCTCAGATCGTTAAGCGGCGGGCTCTGCCTCTAGCCACACGTAGATTGATTTTATCCTAAAATCCGCCACAGCAGGGTCCGAATGTGGATTTATTCGGTAGGCGGGCGGGCGATGATGGTGGCATCGCCTTCCTTATCCAAGGGGGCTGTGGAGCGGAGCTGCGTGTCGTCGGGAAGCGTTAGCATGTCAGGCAGGCGCAGACCGTCATCGGCGATTGCGGGTTTTTCCGGCGCGGCGGGAGCGATGACGACCGGCTTTGTCGGAACCTCTGCAATTACGCCAGCCTTTGGTGGCACGCAGGAAGCGAGAGCAATTGCGACCAGTAGGATAGTTGGGTTTTTCACGGGTCGTGTTTAGCGCGATTCGATGGGAGGAACCGGGCTGAGGGTTTTCGGGCCGGTGTAGAGAGTGAGCGGGCGGTAGAGGCGGTTATCGCGGAGCTGTTCGAGGACGTGTGCCGTCCACCCGGAGGTGCGGGAGATCGCGAAGATCGGGGTGAAAAGATCAGTGGGGATGCCGAGCGAGTAATACACCGTGGCGGAGTAGAAATCGACGTTTGCCTCGAGGCCTTTGCGCTCGCGCATGATCTCTGCAATACGCTCGGACATCTTGAGCCATTTCGGCTCGCCGAGTTCCTCGGTCAGTTTGGTTGCGAGTCTGCGGAGGTGAGGGGCGCGGGGGTCGAGCACTTTGTAAACGCGGTGGCCGATGCCCATGATCTTCTCTTTTCGCTCCAGTTTGCCTTCTACCCACGCATCCACGTTTTCTAGCTTGCCGATATCTTGGAGCATGTGGATCACGCCTTCGTTCGCGCCGCCGTGAAGCGGTCCCTTGAGGGTACCGATGGCGGCGGTGATCGCGGAATACATATCCGACAAAGTCGCGACGGTGACGCGGGCGGAGAAAGTGGAAGCGTTCATGCCATGATCCGCGTGGAGTATCAAGGCGACATCCAGCACGCGGGCCGCTGTGTCGGTGGGGACTTCGCCGGTGATAAGGTAGAGGAAATGTTGTGCTTCGGTGAGATCCTCGCGGATGGGCGGGAGCTCGAGGCCGTTGCGAAAGCGGTGGAAGGCGGCGACAATGGTAGCGGACTTCGCGCAGAGCGAGAGCGCGATCGCGGCGTTGGCAGAGATGTCCGGCTCGCCGATTTTCGCACGATGGTCATACATGCCGAGCATGGATACGGCGGTGCGGAGGACGTCCATCGGGGAGCCATCCTTGGGCGCGTGTTTCAGGAACTCGATGACCGGTGCGGGCAGCGCGCGCTCGGAGCGGAGCTCGTTTTCGAAAGTGTGCAGCTCGGCCTTCTTCGGCAGGCGGTTTTGGTGGAGTAGGAAGACGATTTCCTCGTAGCTGCAATGAGCTACGAGATCATCAATGTGGTAACCGACGTAGCTGAGTTCGCCGACATCACCGATGACGTTGCTGAGCGAGGATTCGTTGGCGATGACCCCTTCGAGGCCGCGTGCATATTCTGACATGATCGTGTAAAGAGGGTGATTGACTCGGGTTGGAAGCAAGAAAGCGGTTTGCGTGACTGGGCGCAAGGGAGAAAGGGTTGGTGAATGCGGTAAGCCTGTGATTCGCTATCTGCGCCTGTTGATGGCCTTGATAGCGCGCTCCGCTAGCACTCGTATCTCTGTGTCCGGCGATTCTGTAAGCTGCCCGAGAGAGGGGAGGCTGGAGGGAGTACCCACCTGCTCGAGCAGTTTG
Organism: Prosthecobacter debontii; assembly: GCA_945869855.1. GTDB lineage: Bacteria > Verrucomicrobiota > Verrucomicrobiia > Verrucomicrobiales > Akkermansiaceae > Luteolibacter. The sequence continues at coordinate 30,236 of CAMBQC010000006.1, read as the reverse complement.
ATCGCTGAGCGGCGCAAAGGAGCTTTTTCAGAGTTGAGATATCCTAGGACGTTCGGTTCTATCGCGGAACCGCACATGGCATAATGGCGCTCCCAGATTGACGGATCGGCCAGCCAAAGTGCGTGTATGGAGGGGATAGCAGCTGAATTGTTTCCTTTCAACAAAAGGATCACGAGGTTTTCGGAAACCGGCTCATCGGCAGCGATCTGTCCCTGGAGCACTTTCAAACACGCCTCACCTGCTGAGCCGGGATCCTCAAGCCAGACGAGCAGGGCTTTAGAGAGTTCATCGTGGAAACGGATCCCCGGCTTCTCCATGAGTTTGAGAAGCAGGTCGCTGATATCTTCGCGGTAGATGGAGGGTTCCGCGGTGGCCAAGCGTTCGACTGCACGTTTCACGCGAGCCAAATCCACGCTGCCAAGTTCTCTTTGGTTTAACGTATAGAATTCGGGATCTTTTTGGTTGTTTATTTTGTCCGCCGCGCTGTCGAGAAACTGGTCGTTATCCACGCTGATCACAATGATCCCGATCTCTGGATGGATTTCCTTAGTGGTGCCGAGACGGGAGGCTATTTCTACGACTTCCGTGAAGCTCAGGGAAATATCCGTCAGCACCATCAGGTAATCGCCGTTGTCGCGGGGATAAGGGTGAGATGAGGACCCAGCCAGCGTTTCACGAATTAGAAAATCTCTCACCGTATAGATGTTCCGTTGCAGAAGGTCGGTGAGGAAAATTCCGTAAGCGTTTTTGTCGCTACCTGAGCTTTTAAGGCGCTTTTGTGCGTCCTCGAGCGGATTTGTCGAGAATCGATTCCTCAGCGCGGCGAGTGGACTATCTGCATTCTCGGCGGAGAAAATAGGGTCCTTTGGGTCGGCATAAGTGGGTAATTTACTGTGGACGGCGAGTGTAGCTTCCGGACCTTTTACGAAAAAAGGCACAGTTAGCATACCGGCCGCCATAAGGATGCCAACTCCTCCAGCTTTCATTCGCGCCCTAGGATTTGCGTTGATGAGAAGGAATATGCCGATAGCAGAAATGAACCCCCCCAAGATAAGTTTGTTTTCGAGCGGCATGGCACTCATCGATCCGCCCGACCCACTGGCGAAAATAAACATAAGTGTGATGACGACCATTACCCCGACACCGATGATGGCACCGATGATTCGCTGAGGGGAAGCGGGTTCAAGTTGGTCATGGTGGTCGAAATCCGTGTAGCGTATAGTCTGTAGGCCTTCTGGAGCGGCTACGGAAAAAGGAACCTTTTGGAAACGCGTCAGCTCTGGTGCTTGACGTTCACCTGGATAGAATTTTTTGGAACGTAGGATCACCTCTTCGTTGATGCGGAAGCGTGAATCGCAGGCCCCGCACTCGACCATTCGGCTCCTAAGACTACCGTCCACAGAAAAACGCTGGCGGCAGGAGGGGCAACGGATGATTAGGGTATCGGTTGATTCGGTGGCGTCAGACATCTGATAGAATTCAACATGAGTCAACTGCATGGGTATGGCAACCCTGGACAGGAATCTACTCGATTTATTCGGCAGGTATCAGAGATGCCAAGGTAGGCTATGATCCCGGGCGAACCGGGGCGTAGAGTCATCAGCCGCCATTCCCGAATCTTCGCGCACCCGGACGGAGCCTTATGTGTGATAAAAACCGTGCCTGAAAATTCGCTCGTCACACCGGGATGCAAAGGTTGAAACTTATCCGGTGATCCACCCCACCGCCATCATTTCACCGAAAGCTGAACTCGGCAGGAATGTCCGCGTCGGCCCGTATTGCATTATCGGTGCGAACGTCACCCTCGGCAACGACTGTGTGCTTCACTCGCACGTGGTCATCGAAGGCACATCCACCTTTGGGAAAGGCAACGAATTTTTCCCCTTCGCGGTGGTTGGCGGGAAAACCCAGGACTTGAAATACATCGGGGAGCCTACGGCGTTGGAAGTGGGCGATGACAACGTCTTCCGTGAGAATTGCACGATCCACCGCGGCACCCATGAGGAGCTGCCGACCCGCATCGGCTCGCACAACCTTTTTCTGTGCTACTCCCACGTCGCCCACGATTGTCAGCTTGGCGACCACATTATCCTTTCCAACAACGGCAGCCTCGCAGGGCACTGTATCGTCGGGGACTATGCCATCGTCTCCGGTCTCGCCGCCGCACACCAGTTTTGCCGCATCGGGAAACATTCGATCATCGGCGGGCTTTCGAAGATTGTTCAGGACGTGCCGCCGTTCATGATCATCGACGGCAACCCCGCCTTCACCCGCGGCCTCAACCTCATCGGCTTACAGCGCCGCGGTTTTTCAGAAGACGACATCCGCGACCTGAAATCTGCCTACAAACGCCTGTTTTTAAAAAAGGAGATTTCTCTGGCCAATGGCGTGAGTTCCCTTAAAGCCACCGCAGCGGCATCCAATCTCCACGTCGAGCACCTCATCCATTTTGTGGAGCAGACCCAGCGTGGCGTGACGCGGTGAGCGGGAAAATAGCGAGTTGTGAGATTTTTCAATGGCAGGCTGCCACACGTGCGTCCTAGCTTCTGGCCATGACGTGGGCGTTCCGGTTGGCTTATGGAACGGTGACAGGTGACTCGCTGTGGATGGGCAATTACGCAGCGCGGACATCGAGGGCGAGCACATCAACATGCCCGCGATCATCCCGGTTTATTGGAGGTGGCGTATGGAAATCCCCATCTGGAAACTCGTCGGCGCGGAGGGTTTTAAAGAAAAACTCCGCGACATGGTGGCGGATGCGGGGAGGTGAGTTCCGCGATTTGTTGTTGCGGTTCGGGGCGCGGTGGGTTTGGTTTCCGCCGCTGTCAGGAGCCGTGGAGGTGAGGCAAGCGAACCCCGCCAGGCCTTGATCGGAGCAACGGTAGTTTGTCCCCATTTGCCGCGGTTTCCTGGCGGCACTTTCTGCCCTACCAATAACGGCTGATGATCCAATTTTCTCTCTTTAAAATTCCGATCCGCGTGGAGCTGTGGTTCTGGCTGACCTTGGCCTTCATCGGGGGCGTGACGCGGGTGAGGGAGAAGGAACAGTTTTTCCTGCTGCTCCTTTTCCTGATCGCAGGCTTCATCTCTATCCTCGTGCATGAGCTGGGCCATGCACTGACGGCGAAGGCTTTTGGGAAAAGGGTGGAGATCGTGTTGCAAGCCTTCGGCGGATACGCGGCTTACAGCGGCGGCGCGCCGTTGGACAGGACGCGGACTTTCCTCGTCACGGCGGCGGGGCCGGCCTTGCAGATCGTGCTCGGAGCGGTGGTTTATCTTTTCGCCCAGTCGCTCCCCGGCATGAGTCCCCAGGCCACGCATTTCGTGAAAGTGCTGTATGCGATCAGCTTTATTTGGGCGATCCTGAACCTGTTACCTGTGCTGCCGCTCGATGGCGGGCGCCTTTTACAGACAATACTCGGCCCGAGCCGCATCAAGCTTACGCTTCTGATCTCCATCGCGGTCGCCATCGGGGTGGGCGTGCTCTATTTCATGATGACAAATAGCATCCTACTGCCGATTTTCATGGGCATGTTCGCTTACCAGGCGTTTCAGGAACTGAAAGCGTTGTCTTGATTTTCACCAAAGCAGCCTCACCGCAGCGGCGGCGGAGAAGGCGACGACCATCCACTCGAAAGCCGCCTGCGGCACCCGCCCGATGAGCAGCCGCCCGAGGACGATGCCGACGAACACGCCGGGCAGGAGCTTCGCGTTTTCCCAGAGGCTGTCCGGGGTAATGAGGGCGAGGCGGGCGTTGAGCGGGATCTTGATGAGGTTCACCAGCAGGAAAAACCGCGCGCCGATGCCTATCATCTCCATCTTCGGCAGGCGGCGGGCAAGAAAGTAGAGTTGGATCACAGGCCCGGCCGCGTTGGCCAGCATGGTGGCAAAACCGCCCATCGCGCCCGCCGCCACGCCCAGTCCGCGCGATGCGGCGAGCTCGTCGAAGAACACCGGCTTCATTTTTCGGAACGCCTGGATCAGCACCATCAGCAGCACGCAGCCGCCGATGATGCGGCGCGCAATCTGGTCATCGATTTTCCCCAACAGCCACCAACCCAGCCCGAGACCGACGAGCGTGGCGGGCAGGAGTTTCCACACGGGCTTCCACGAGCCGTGTTTCAGGAACGCGGGGTAGGCCATCAGATCCGCCGCGATGAGAAGCGGCAGCGCGAGGCCGACGGATGCCCTCGCCCCGTAAACCTCCGCCAGCAGCACCACGGAAACCATCGAGACCCCACTGAAGCCCGCCTTCGCCACGCCGATACAAACCGCCGCCACCAGCGCGATCATGAGCAGCTTCGGATCATCGGCCATGCGCAGCGGAGCGTGGGGCTTTATGCGCGGGGGTGGAAGCGGTTTGTCACCGCTTCTTACCGCCGTCCTTCGGCTTGTATTCGTCTGCCCAGTTTTTCCTGATGAGAGCCTTGAGTTCCGCGACGGTGGCGGCGTGTTGCGGGTCTTTGGCGAGGTTGTTCAGTTCGCCGGGATCGGTTTCGTAGTCGTATAGCTCCGCTCCTTGTTTGCCATCGGCCCACTCGGTGTAGCGGAAACGTTCCGTGCGGACGCTGTGGCCGGGGAACGAGCCGCGCCAGACCTGGGTGAACGCGGGGCGCGACCATTCGGCGTCGGGCTTATCGAGGAGCGGCCTGAGGCTGGCTCCGGCAAGATTCGCGGGCGGCTCCAGCCCGGCGAGGTCGGCGAGGGTCGGGTAAAGATCTACCAGCTCCACGGTGCGGGGCGAGACGCCGCCTTTCGTTTTTTGGCCGGGGGCGGAAATGATCATCGGCACGCGCGCAGAGCCTTCGAAGAGACTCTGCTTTTTCCACAGCCCGTGCTCGCCGACGTGGTAGCCGTGGTCGCTCCAACAAACGATGATCGTGTTGTCGGAGAGGCCGAGGCGATCCACCGCATCGAGCAAGCGCCCGACCTGTGCGTCCACGAAGGAGATCGTGGCGTGGTAGGCTTGCAGGGATTCTCGCGATTGCTCAGCCGAGACGCCGAACCACGGCCACGGAGTCGTGGAAGAAAGCGCCGCTTTCGGAACATTTTTCACCTCATCGAACGATCCCTTCGGAGCGGCCACCTTTTCGATGGGATAGAGATCGAAATACTTTTTCGGAGCCACATACGGGCAATGCGGGCGGTAGAACCCGGCGGCGATGAAGAACGGGCCGTCCTTATGTTTCTCTAACAGCTTGATCGTTTCCGTGGCGACGATGCCATCCGTCTGCTCCTCGTCGGCGCCCTCCGCCCGCTGGAAACTGAGCGAGCTGCCAAGGCCGCGCTTCGGGGTGTGGTTCGTGAGCAGGTTTTCCTCGTCCTTGTCGCGACCCTTTGGATTGATGCGCTCCGACCAAGACGCCTCATCGTCGAGTCCGTTCGTCCCGATGTCGCCGGGGTTGCCGTAGTGGTAGATTTTCCCGACTCGAGCGGCGTGGTAGCCGTTGTTCTTGAAAAGCTGCGATAGCGTGACCGCATCCGGCAGATGCTTGCGGAAATGGGTTTGGAGGTCGAAGGTGCGAGTGGCGTCGGGGCGCAGGCCGGTCATAATCGAGGTGCGGCTGGGCGAACAGAGCGGGAACTGGCAGTAGGCCTTTTCGAAACGTGTGCCCACCTTGGCCAGGCGGTCGATGTTCGGCGATTTCACCGTCGGGTGGCCGTAGCAGGCGAGGTCGTTGTTCATGTCATCGACGGCGATGAACAGGACGTTCGGCTTTTCGGCGGCATGGGCAGCGGTGAGACAAAGGAGGAGGGCGAGGGTTTTCATAGTTCAATCGGGTTGGCGGGAAAAAGTTTCCTCATGGACGACAGCACCGCGCACATCGTGATGGCGGAAGGAAATGCGTGGCTTGCCATCGGCGCGATCCACATCCACGGAGAGAAAGCCGCCCTTGATGCGGAGGAAGCGGTGCTGTGGGGATCGGTTTTTCATCGAGAATCCCTCCGCGTGCGAGTCCGATCCCGGGCCGCAGGAAAACTCGGTCACGCCGCCCTCCTTTTCACGCGAGACGTATTGCCAATGCCGGTCGCCGCAGATCACGTAGGTCGCGGGCAAGGTGTCGAGAAATGCGCGCACTTCGGCGCTCTCATGGGTGAAGCCTTTGTTCGCGAGGTTGTCGTTTTTCCCGCCCCGATCCGGCCCGAGGATGGGCGTGGGGCTGATCAGGATGCGGAAAGCGGCATCGGACGCGCGCATCGTCTCGAAGAGCCATTTCTTCTGCTCCGCCCCGAGGATCGATTTTTCCGGGCCGTCCGGCATTTTGTTGGGGCTGCGGAAATCGCGTCCTTCGAGCATCCAGATCTGCAAGTCCTTTCCCCAACGCACGGTGCGGTAGGGCTTTTCCCCCATCGGGAACTGCTCGCGGAAAATGGCGAGACCCTGCTCCCAGCTGAGGTCGCCGTATTTCTGGCCCGGCCAGCAATCGTTCTTCAGCGTGTCGTGGTCGTCCTTCATGAAATAGGACGCGTGTTTGGCGTGGAAGTCGCGCTGGTTCGAGAGGGAGTAAAAGCGGTTCCACTTGAAGCGTGCCAGCTCCGAGTTCATCGCCCAAGGGCCGGGCTTGTCGTAGTATTCGATGTCGCCGGCGTGGACGAGGAAATGGGGATTCAGCTTCTCCATCGCCGGATAGATCAGGTGGCCGCGGTCGCCGTCATCGCGGCGGGGGAAATCGTGGCAGGTGACCACCACGAAGCGGACATGCGTTGCCGCATCCGGCAAAGGCGCGGTGGTGAAGCTCCCCTCGAGGATGGAGGTCATTTTGCCATCGGGCGTGAGCCCTTCCACGAAAACCTTGTGGGTGGTCGCGGGTTTCAGATCCATGAGGCGCACCTTTATGGTGAAATCCCGCTGCGGATCCACGGCTTGCAAAGGCGTCTCGATACCCTCACCGCCTTCAGGCATGTAGCGCAGCCGCACGCTTCCCGCCGCGCCGATCAGGCTGTCCATCATGTCGCGGAGCGTGAGACCTTCGGGAACTTTCTCGTCACTGTCCCTGAAAGGCGTGCCATCCGCGCGGCGCTCCGGCGCATCGGTCAGCCGCACCCAGACGATGGCCGATGTGGAGTCCACCTCCCCGATCTTGATCCCGTTGCCGAAATGGACGTCGGCGCGGGCGGCCACAGAGGAAACCAGCAGCGCGAGGGCCGCTTTTGAAAACCCATTCATCGGTCGAATCCTCCACATCCGGTGTGCGTTGGCCAGAAAGAAGCCCCGTGCGCGGAAATCGCTGTTCGCTATCCGCGGGATCATCCCGCAAGATGTCCGGGATGCTCCGCCTGATCCGTCACACCTTGCGCTTTCCACTGCTCAGCGGACTTTCCCTGCTGATGGCCGTGGCCTGCACCGCGCTGGTGCTGGTGCTCCCCGGCGTGACGATGCGATTCATCGATGTGATCATCGGGAAAAACCGCCCGGATCTCATCCTTTCCACCGCGCTCATCGGGGTCGGCGCGATCCTCGCACGGCAGATCCTTTTCACCCTTCGCACCTACCTGAACAACCGCCTTGAGCTGAAACTCACCCACGTCATCCGCTGCGAGCTTTACGACAAGCTCCAGCGCCTGCCCATCCCGTGGTTCGATAAGAATTCCTCGGGGGAAATCATGTCCCGCGTCGCCAACGACGTGCCCGCCACGAACCGCGTGATCATCGAGGGCCTCGACCAAGCGGTCGCCGCCCTCCTGCAGTTCCTCATCGTGCTCGGCTACATGCTCTACCACTCGTGGCAACTCACGCTGGTGGTGATGATCCCGCTGCCTTTCATCGGCTTGCTCACCGCATGGTGGTCGAAAAAGGCGGAGCCGAAATGGCGCGCCTCCTCCGAAGCCTCCTCCGCCCTCAACGCCATCCTTCACGACAACCTCGCCGGCATCCGCCAGATCAAGGCCTACACCGTGGAGCCGCAGGCGCTCTCCGATTTCGACGAGGCCTCCCGCAAGGTCGGCGACAAGCACATGGATGTCATGAAAGGCCAGGCCATCGTCTGGCCGGCTGTCTCTTTCATCGCCGAGTCCGGCATCATCCTCATGGTTGCCTTCGGCGCGTGGTGGTCGCTCAAGGGTGAGCTCTCGCCGGGCGTGGTGATCGCCTTCCTCATCGCATGGGGTTTCCTCTTTGATCCGATCTCGCGCATCAACCCTCTTTCCCAGACATTTACTAAGGGTCTAGTATCTGCGAAGCGCCTCTTCGACATCATCGACACTCCGGACGAATCGAATCTCACCGAAGGGAAACGCCCAGAAACGTTCACCGGAAACATCGAGTTCCGCGATGTCACTTTCACATACGGCGGCGAGGCTCCCGCGTTGAAACACATAAACCTCACCGCCCTGCCCGGCCAGACCATCGCGCTCGTCGGAGCCACCGGCTCGGGGAAATCCACCTTCCTTAATCTCCTCTCCCGCTTCTACGAACCCAGCTCCGGCGAGATCCTGTTAGATGGGAATCCTCTCTCCGGCCTCTCCAAGGAATGGCTGCGCGACAACACCGGTTTTGTCACCCAGGAACCGTTCCTTTTCAACACCACCCTCCACGAAAACCTCACCCTCGCCAAACACGAGGCCAGCGACGAGGAGCTCTGGAAAATCCTCGAAGCCGCCAACGCCGCCGAATTCATCCGCGCCCTGCCCGAAGGCCTCGACACCATGGCCGGCGAGCGCGGCATCCGTTTCTCCGGCGGCGAGAAACAGCGCCTCTCCATCGCCCGTGCGCTGCTGAAAAACCCGCCGCTCCTCCTGTTGGACGAGGCCACCTCCGCCCTCGACAACACCACCGAGAAGCTCGTCCAGCAAGCCCTCGACAACCTCCGCGCCCACCGCACCTCCTTCGTTATCGCCCACCGCCTCAGCACGATCCACAACGCCGATGTGATCTGCGTCCTCGACCACGGCGAACTCGTCGAGCAAGGCGCGCACGAGGAGTTGATGAAAATAAACGGCCTGTATGCGAAATTGCAATCCAATCCCACTGCCAAAAGCAATGGCCACGGTTAGGCATATCGGACTGTGCGGGCATGCCGTGTGGAGTGCAAGGTGGCGCGCAAAAACGCGATTTGAACCAGCGCCACCACGCACGCTGAAGCGGTTTTTTTTCATCACTATCATCCTGTGCGCGCTTTGTTCCTGTGGCGACAGGGCCAAAAACCGAGCTAAGAATGGGGACGTCCCGAAACCCATGGAAACCGAACTCACGGAGAAAAAACTGGAATCCGGCTCCCCCGTTTTCATCCGCGCCTTCAAGGAGGAGCGCGAGCTGGAACTTTATGTGGAGAGCAAGTCCACAGGAAAGTTCGAACTGTTGCGCACCTATCCCATCGCCGCCGCCAGCGGAAAGCTCGGCCCCAAGCTCGCGGAGGGCGATCGCCAGGTGCCGGAGGGATTCTATCTCTCCCGCGCCAGCGACATGAACTCGAACAGCTCCTTCCACCTCTCCTTCAACGTCAATTACCCCAACGCCTACGACCGCGCCCACGAGCGTACTGGCTCTTTCATCATGATCCACGGCAGCAACGTCTCCGTCGGCTGCCTCGCGATGACGGATGAGAAAATCGAGGAAATCTACACCCTCTGCCAGGCCGCCCTCGACAACGGCCAGCCCTTCTTCCGCGTCCATATCTTCCCTTTCCGCATGACCCCGGAGCGCATGGCGAAAACCGCCGGAAGCCCCCACCTCCCGTTCTGGGAAAACCTGAAAACCGGATACGACCTCTTCGAGAAATACAAGATCCCGCCCAATGCCACGGTGAGGGATAAGGCGTATGTGTTCGAGTGATGGGCGGCGCCCTCCATGTTTTTCCCTGACACCCCCGCGAAACCCGCCAGCATCGCCCCATGATTCCGGAAACCCACCCGCTCATCGATGCCGTCACGGATCCCCTCGCCGCCAACGCGGAGCGGCGCATGGCCGCGCAGGCTTTCCTAGGGGAGAATTTCGACGCCTCGCATCCCGGCGTGGAGGAGGCCACATCCCGGCTCGAGGCGGCGGGACGGCGGGAATTCTCCGGGCTACGCAAAGCGCTGCCGTGGGTCTTGGCGGCGGTGGCCCTCTTGGCGGCGCTTTCCCCATGGATACGCTCGATACGCATGGTCTTCCCATTATACAATATGTTCTCTTTCGCATCGAGCGGTGCGAGGATGCCTGCATTACCATCAGGGCTCACGGAAGAACAGCGCCTGTTGCTCGGCGATCCGGAAGCCGATCTTCTCGAACAGAAACGGCGGCTCCATCTCCTCGTTCCGGAAAACCCCGCCTACTTTGCGGAGTATGCGCAAGCGCACGTTTCCAAAAACGAAACGCTCTCACCGGATTTCCTGGAGACAGCCGCCCGCATCGCGCCTGAAAACGCCTACTTCCCCTACTTCGCCGCCGGGCGGATCGGCAAGGAATCCGTCGAAAGGAAAAAATCGGCCTCGCCCTCTCCACCGCAACGCATGGTGGATGGCGTTCGGCTCCGCCCGCTGTCGTGCGAGATGGAATTCGTCATTAAGGACGCTGCCGCGTTTGAGGAGGCTTTGGCACTGGTCGCGAAAGCCGCGGCCCTGTCTGGCTTCGAAAGCTACACGAATCCGATGATCGTCGCCAGGGTGCGGCTCGTGAAAGTGGGTAACATGGCGGATTTCGCAAAAGCCTTGATGTATGCCTACGGCGGGTCTTCCGGGATGATCCAGCTCCGTTACGTCTCGGATCTGTTGTGCGCCCGCGCCGAGCAGCTTTCGAAAAGCGGGCGCAAGGAGGATTTCCTCGCCCTCGCCAAACAGCGCGAGGCGTTGATCGCCCATCTCGGGCGCAACCCGGACCTGAGCCTGATCGGCGAACTGGTTCATTCCGTCATCGCTATCGCCACGGCGAAGAATTTCGAGGCCGCCGCCGACCGCCTCGGACTCACGGAAATGGCGGATACCTACCGCAAGCAAAGCGAGGCGTTCCAAGCGGAAAGGAATCTGCGGGACATTCGTGAGAAGAAAGGGGAATACGATCCGTTCCCCGAGGATAAAGCCTCCACCCTGCACGGCCTCACCCTTCCGATGGTAAATCGGCAGGTTGCTTCCCCCCCGCCCCTATCCGAAGCCGATTTCAAACCCATGCGCCGGGCTGAGCATGAGCTTCTGGGCGGACTTGGCCTCCTCGCCCTCGCTCTCTCCCTCCCGCTCGCCGCGCTGATCGTGTTCCTGCTCCGTTTCATCGCCACCCCGATGATCCGCGTCCCCGCGAAACGGATGGCCGGCACTCTCGGCATGGCGGATTGGGCCTGGGTGATCGCCCTCGGCATCGTCTTGCCGATCCTGCTTTTCCTCCTCGTCACCCGCTTCACACCGCTGGGCGGCAGGGAATACGGCGTGATGTTCTTCGTGTTGGCCTTTCCCGGTGTCCAGTACGCCGCGCTGCTGCTGGCGCTGCTGATCGTTCCGGCCATCCTCGTCCGCTGGCGCTTGTCGAAGCGGCTAGCGCCTTTCGGATTCGGGGATCGTTTCACGGTCCCGCTCGCACTCGCCGTGATGGCGATGATCGCGGTCTGGTCGCTCGCCGCCCTGCCTGTGGTGGAACATCTCACGAAGGTGGATCTCCTGAACAATTTCACGTTCGCCGCCCTCGCCGCCCCGCCCGTTTTGTGCCTCTGCCTATTATTCGCGAACGCCCTCCGCTCCATCCTTGGCAAGCCCGCCGCCCGCCTCGCGCAGTGCGCCACCGCCGTCGCCGTCTTGCCCGCCTACCCCATCGCCATCCTCTTCCTCTGCGCCCTCACGCCGATCTATCCCGCCGCAGAGAAACGCTGGCTCGCCAAGGAAACCCTCCTCCGCATCGATCCCGAAGCCCCCGACCTCGGCGCCTACGAATTCAAGATCGCCGACCAGAAACGCAAGGAGATCAACGCGATCACCGGCGTGGAATGATTGCATTTCTTGCAACTCCGGATAGAACCCGCGCCATCCCCAAGTATCAGCCGCCATGTTACGCACCCTCCGCCTCCTTTCACTGCCCACACTCTGCGCCTGGCTGCTCGCCGGCGCGTGCGTTTCTGCTCAGCAGGCGGGCCAGGAAATCCTCTACCCCGGCGAGGCCTTCGCGAAACTCGACACCTTCGAGGGCGTGAACCTTGAAGACGCCGACAAACTCTACATCGCCAAGGACTTCCAGGGAGCCTACGCCGCCTACAAGGCCTACTCCTTCGAGTTCCCCAAAAGCAAAGCCCTGCCCTACGTCCTCCTCCGCCAAGGCCGCTGCCTCCACAAGCTCGACAAGCGCAACGCCGCCATCAAAGCCTACCAGGATGTCGTCGATTACTTCCCCGATGATGTCGCCTACGCCGCCGCCGCCCTCTTCCACATCGGCGAGTGCCACGGCCAGAACGGCGAGGCGGAAAAACAGACCGCCGTCTGGGCTCGCATGGTCAAGGACGACGGTTACGTCACCCAGCCGAACTCCGGCACCGCCCTCATCCACCTCGGCACGGAAATGCAGAAACTCGGCAAACACGAGGACGCCGCCGAATACCAATGGCGCACCGCCGTCGCTTTCCTCAAAACCAACCCCCAAGCCGCCGAGGCCGCACGCAAGGCCGTCATCCTGCACTACGTCACCCGCAGCCCGAACCATGAAAAACTCAAGGAATTCTTCATCGCCGCCAGCGGTTTCAATGGCGACGGGCGCAACACCGACAAGCCCGAGGAGGACGCCCGTTACTGGTATACCGTCCTAGCAACCGCTCTCGAAAAAAACGAGGACTCCGCCGCCCGCGAAAAATCCTGCGCCTACTGGACAGCGAAAATGGGCGAGCGTTTCACGGAAAACGACGACCTCCGCCGCCTCTTTTGCGATGCCACCCTCGTCCACGAAAAAAATCCCGCTGGCTGGCAGGCGCGCATGGAAAAACAGTTCGCCCTCAAACCCGCCACCATCGACCGCGCGCTCCAATGGTGCGGATACCTCCAGCCCGATCCCAAGTTCCGCTCGGCGTTTTTCGCGAAGCAAACCCAGCCCCTGATCGCTTCCCTGAAACCCGCCGAACTCATGGAACTCATCGCCAGGCTCCAGCACCCGCACCAGATGCACGAGGAGGCTCAGCTCGTCATGCGCGCCATCCGCACCGACGGCATGACCGACGAGGAAATCAAGCGTTATGCCATGCTCGCCGCCAGCTACCAGACCGAGGAAGACGTCCTCCGCCACCTCGCCCGCATCAAGGACAAGCTCTTCGCCACCAAAGCCCGCTTCGACTACTACCTTTCCCGTAGCTACCGCAACCCGCCCTACATGGAAAAAGCCCTCATCGAGATCCCCGAACTCCTCAAATCCCCCCAATACGCCGACGGCCTCACTTGGACAAAGGCCTCCCTCCTCCAGGGACTCGCCCGCCACGAGGAAGCCATCGAGGCCTTCCGCGCCGCCAACAAGCAGCCGGATTCCACCTGGGGCATTTCGGAAAGTCTCACCGCCCTCAAGCAATACGACCAGGCGATCAAGACCGTCGGCGAACTCGAATCCCTTGGCGGCGCTGTCGCCTCCAAGGCCAGCCTGCGCATCGCGGACATCTACAAGATTTCCGGCGACAAGGCCAGGGAGGTCGGACAGCTCCGCACCGTCCTCCGCCGCTACCCGAAAACCGGCGAGTCCGCCGCCGCACACGACCGCCTCGAAAGCTACGGCGTCGCCCTCGTCGGCGGCGAGGCAGAGGCGGAAAAATGAATATCGTCACCCGGTAGAAAGTTCTTACCTTTGCCTGTCGTAGAAGCACTTCACCCTAGTCTCTTTGCGTCCATTTCCTGCCCGAACCCAGCCCCAGCAACCCGCATGAAACCCACCCCTCTTCCTTTCGTGTATCTCGTGCCTTTCGTGGTTCAAAAAATCTCCACCCCCATGAAGTCCCTCATCCCTCTCCTCCTCCTCACCACACTCATCACCCGCGCCCAGGAAGAGGCCGCCCCCGCCCCGGAGCGCCCCCGCGCCGCCGGCGAGCTCGACCCCCAGGCAAAGCACCTTTTCGACAAGGCCATGGAGCTCATGGACTACAAGCAGCACGAGCGCGGCCTCGCCATGCTCAACTCCATCGTCCGCGACAACCAGGGCAACATCCTCGCCCACCGCGCCCACATGGCCATGGGCAAACATTTCCTCGAGCAACGCAACACCGCCGACGCCCTCAACCACTTCATGCTCCTCACCCGCGTCCTCGCCCCCGTCCCCGGCGAGGAACAACCCGAGGACGAGATCGCTCTCTACCAGGAGTCCCTTTTCCAATCCGGCCTCACCCAATACACCGCCGGCCAATACGCCGCCGCTTTCCCGATGTTCCGCCGCCTCACCGAGGTCGCGGGGAAAACCACATGGGCGAACCAGGCCTACTTCTACATCGGCATGAGCCACTACCACATGGGGAACTGGAACAAGGCCATCGATTCCCTCTCGCTCGTCGGCACCGAGGTCGCCGATACCGAGGCCGATGACCTCGGCCGCATCGAGATCGGGCAGCGCTTCTACGCCAAAATCGTCGATGCCGACGTCCCCGTCATGCGCAAGCTCGACCAGCCCGTGCAGGCCAGCGTCAAAGTCAGCAGCGGCGACGCCGAGATCATCACCGGCGTCCCCGTCCCCGGGAAAACCGATGAAATGCTCGCCTCCGCACCCACCGCCCTCGGCACCGCCAAACCCAACGACGGCGTCCTCCAGATGGTCGGCGGCGATACCCTCGAAGTCATCTATCTCGATGACTCCACGCTCGACGGCAGCAAAGGCATTCCCCGCAACGGAAAAGTCCGCGCCGTCAGCACCGGCACCGTCGGCTTCTACCTCGGCGACAACTCCACACCCGCCTACATCGCCTACCCCGGCCAGCCCCAGGTCGTCATGCTCCGCGACGCAGATCTCGACACCTCGCCCGCCGCCGAAACGATCACCCTCACCGTAAAATCCCTCTTCAAAACCGAAGACAAAGCCGCCGCCGAAAGCGAGGAGCTGTTGGACATCTTCGCCATGGAGGACGACGAAAAAGACCAGTGGATCGAGCGCGACTCCATCACCGTCACCCTCACCGAAACCGGCGAAGGCGCCGAAATCCGCAGCGGAGTTTTCCTCGGGAAAATCCCGCTCGCCCCGCTCAAGGAAGGAGTCGAACCCACCAACAAGGACGCCATCCTCCACACCGCCGAGCTCGACGAACTCTCCATTTCCTACTCCGACAAAGTCCACCTCTACGGCGATGAGACCCGCGATTCCGAAACCCGCATCAAGGTTTCCGGCTCCGTGAACTCCGGCGTCACCGCTGACCAATACGTCGTTTTCGAGGAACTTCTCAAAGCCCGCAAAGGCTCCGTCGAAGCCGAAGCCCTAGTCGGCCTCGGATCCATCTACAAAGACATGGGACTCGACCAACGCGCCTCCGAACGCGCCAACGAATCGCTCAACAAGATCGACCCCATCATCGTCAACCGAGCCAAACTCCCCGGCGATCTCGTCGAGCAGGCCTTCAAGCTGAAATGGGAAAGCGAGCTGCTGAAAAACGATTTCACCTCCGCGATGGCGACCTGCCTCGCCTTCAACCGCCTCTACCCCGAGTCCGTTCTCGCCGACCAAGCGCTCATGACCCTCGGCCGCTCCCTCGCCGACCGCGGCGAATACAAACAGGCCACCGAAGTCTATGCCCGCGTGCTGGAGCTTGAAAACCCGATCTCCGCCGCCGAGGCGCAGTTCCGTATCGGCGAAGTTCTTGCGAAAGAAGCCGAAGCCCTCACCGCCGCCGCCGATGAGCACAACAGCAAGTGGGGCAAGGCCGGGCTCAACGCCGCCACTGCCCTGCAAACCCGCATGAACGCTGCGATCAACGCCTACCAAAAGACCTACCAGACTTACCCAGAAAGCTCCTACGCTGCCGAAGCCCTCGGTCGAGTCGTCCGCCACTATGTCGAGACCGATAGCTTCGCCCAGGCCGCCGGATTGTTGGAAAGCGTCTTCGCCGAATACCCCGACGCCGCCTTCCTCGATGAAATGCTCCTGCTCTGGGCAAACGTCGCCTTCCGCATGGACGACACCGCCACCGCCAAGGCAAAACTCCAGCAACTCCTCTTCGACTACCCCACCAGCCAATACGTCGCCGAAGCCCGCAAGCGCCTCTCCGGCCTGGAAGGGGAAAAAGAACCCGAAACCAAAGAAGAATGAGACCGATAAGCGATGAGCATTACGTCGGCAAAGCCGACGGGGAGCACACGCGCCCTCGCGTGTTCCGGGCTGCGCCCTTGCTGCTCGGCGGCTGGAATCAAGGTTCGTCATCGCCTCGGGATCTGGGCTCGAGCCATCACACATCTTCAAGCCGAGTTTCCGGCGAGGGCGCCGAAAACAGCACGCGATGGCGCGTGCGCTCCCCGCAATTCGTGCCTTTCGTGGTTCCAAATTCCACCATCCCTCTTCCTTCCGTGCCATCCGTGTAATCCGTGGTTAAAAAAATGTCCCCATCCACTACATCCCTGGTAGCCCTGTCAGCCCTCCTGCTGTCAGCGCCGCTCCACGCCGCCACCTTCGAGGAACAGCGCGCCACCGTCGCCGCTTCCCTCGAAACGCAATCCGAGCAAGCCATCCTCGCCCTGCTCACCGCCGGCATCGAGGAGAACAAACCCGCGCCCGCCGTCGCCCTCGCCAGCGAATGGCTCCGCCGTAACCTTCCGAAAAGCCCCGCCCTCCTTTTCCAAGCCGCCCGCGCCTCCGAACTCGCCGGCGAAACCAAGAACGCCGTTTCCTTCCACCAGCAGGCCCTCAAGCTCGCCGACCCGAAATCCCCCGAAGCCGGCGAGTCCATCACCGCCGTCCACACCCTCCTCATCTACCGCCTCGATGACGCCGCAGGAGCCTACGTCTTTGCCCAAAACGAAGCCGCCCGCCTCGCCGTCAACCCTTCCTTCCGCCAGTTCGACCGCTGGTTTCTGAACGAGGCCGTGAAGCGCAACGACCCGACGGCTTTGGCCAAGCGCCTGAATGCCAGCATCACGGCCGGAGTCCCCCTGGATCTTCTCAACACCCAATACAGCCAGTGTTTCATCTGGCTGCTCGATTCGGTCGATGGCTACTGCGACCAACCGGGGAAGGCGCCGCTATCCCAGGACCTCTATGATGCGATCAAGGATCTTTGCGACGTGATGACGCACAGTGAGGAAATGAAACTGCGTCTCGACTGGGCCGTTTCGGTAAAGGCCTACAATCTCTCGAGATTCGGCGATGAAACGAAAGGCAAGATCGGTATCCGCGGCAAGAAAAAGGGCGGTAAGAAAGCCGGCAAGCAGTCCGCCGAGGGGGCGGTGGTGGAGGAACAGAAACTTGAGATGGGCGATGATACCCCGCCGCCCGTCGCCGAGGCATCCGCGCTCCTCGGGAAATTCCCTCACTATGCGCTGTGGGTGATGACCGGTTGGTCTGGCGGTGGAAACGGCCCGCATTATCGCGGCGATTTCAAAAAATACTGGCCGCATGAGGCCGATGCCAAGATGGCGCCGATCATGGCGGTCCTTTCCAAGTTGCCTCCGGCGGAAGCGGCGGAAGTGCTGTCTGCCGCGGCCTATGGCGGTTATGTGTCCACCCCCGGGGTCCTTGATATCCGCGAGGTGCGGAACCATGTGCGCGCAACACCGGAGTTGTGGAAGCTCCGGACTGGCGTGGTGATCCTGCCGCGGGAATGGAACCAGCTCTCCCTGGAAGAGGCGCAGAACCTGGCGCCGAGATTGGAGCAAATCGCCCATCCCGAGGTGTCGCTGGTGCGCGCGATCGCGGCGGGCGGCAAGGATTTCGACAAGGTCATGGCCGCATTTCTCGGCCCCGAGGCCTGGCGTCTAGGCCCGAATGAGTTGAACGGATCCTGGGCCGACCAGCTCTGGCATTACTGCGGCCGTCCGGGTGAGAATGCCAAACGCGACGAATGGATCAATAAATCCAAGGCGCTGGCGGCAAGCTTCGCCGCCGCGGACGCGAAAAAGGAAGACCCTGCCGACAATCGCATCGCGGTGTTCCGGAACCTGTGGGCGGATTACAAGTCCCCTCAGCCGAAAATCCCTGCCGTGCGCTCGCGCTTGGTAGCTGTGCTGAAATTCACGCCTGAAGTGATCCCGGAACTTTTGAAGGATCCGAACCCCGAAGCCAGAAGCATGGTGCGCGATGCGATCTCTACAGGGATCGAGGATGCCAAGGGATCGCTGGAACGTGACGAGCGGATACGTGGCATTTCTGTCTCTGTATATTCGCCCTGGATCCAACGCCTTGCGGCCGTCCACGGCGGCATCGAACGGATGAAGCAAGTCGCCCTGCCCCTCTACGCGCCACACCCGCTCGAACCGGCGTTGCGTGCCGCCGTGGCGGAACAATTGGCGCAGGGAAAGATCGAGCCATGGCTGACGATGGCCTGGATCAACGTGCAGTTCCCGGAGAACAACGTTGAATCGGTCAAGCTCATGCAGGCGCTGTTCAAGTCTCCGGCTTGGGCGACGATGCCGTTTCAAGTGCAGTCTGGTGCCCGCGAGTGGTTCAATAAGGATGCGATGACTCCGGGGGAGGCCACTTGGCTCGATTCCGCCAACCAGGCCCTTCTTTGCAAGGCTTTGACCGAACTCCCCAAGGAAGCCGATGCCGCCGCCGCCACCGCCGCTCTCACCGCTGCGATCGAAGGCCTCCGGAAATCCAACGTCTTCTACGAAATCCAGGGCTTGGAGAATTTGGCCGCGATTTCGGAAGAAGCCTTCGCCGATGAGAATCTTCACAAGCTCTGTGTCGAACTCATCGACAGGCGTCTCACCATCGAGCCCACCCCGCTCTTCGCGAACCGCATTTTTGACGCCCTCGCAAAACGCAACGATCCCGCCGACCTGCTCCGCACCTCCGGCTATCTCTGGCGTCACGTCGCCGTCAATCACCGCACCTACCCGGCCATGCTCACCCTCGCCGAGTCCACGCTGGAAACCAACCCGTCCGTTTCCTATGCCTTCGCCAACGACGGCTTGGGCGTGATCGAACGCCACGCCGGCGGCCACACCTGGTTCCAGGCCGATGCCGACATCCCGCGCCTCAAGGGCATCCGCAGCAAGGCCGCCAGCAAGCTCGGCCTGATCACCATCCCTGTCGCCCCCACCCATCCTTCCTACCCCGTCTATCAGGCCCAGGCCGAATGGATGTCCGCCAACGAGGACTCCGCCTGGAAACTCCTCGATGCCAACTGGGAGGTCTTCACCACCACCCACCGCGAACTTTCCATTCCTTTCCTGCTCTGGACTCTCGAGCGCACGATCTTCGGCCGCGATGAATCCCGTCAGGAGTTCCTTGTGAAATCCCTCATCGACTGGTCCGCCGAAGCCACTTCGCCCCTCACCCCCGCGGAAAAGGCCACTATCGAACTCGCCTACGGAGACATCGCCCTCCAGCGCGGCCAAGTCCGCCAAGCCCACGAGCTCTACTCCCGCACCCGCGAGAACCCCGCCTACGCCGAGCTTCCCATCCGCCACGAAGCCTCCCTCCGCCGCGTCCGCGCCGAGCGCATCTCGAAAAATTACGACGCCGCCCTCCAGACCCTCATCGACCTCGAACTCGAGCGCATTCCGGAAATCTGGACGCCGGTCCGCTTCGCCCGTGCCGAGGTATATTTCGACCGCGAGGATTTCGATGACGCGAAGGACGACGTCGATTCCATCCTCGCCCGCGAACCGAACCATGCCGACTCCCGCATCCTGTTGGGAAAAATCCAGCTCAAGCGCCAGAAGCTCATGGAAGCCACCGAGGTCGAGCTTGGCTCCACTTCCGCACAGAAATCCATCGTCCCCGGCGAGCGTTTGAAGGTGACCCTCAGCGATCCCACCCTCGCCGTCTCCGGTGCGGGCACCGAGATCGAGGTCGTCGTCTGGGCCACCTCCGGCGACAAGGAAACCTTCTTCCTCCGCCAGTTCGGCGATGAAAAAACCAAGTTCCGCGGCGAGGTCGCCACCGCCCTCGGCGCACCCAATCCAGCCGACAACACCCTCCAGGTCATCGGCGATGACGAGGTCTTCTACGCCTACTCCGAGGGCTTCCGCGTGAAGATGAACAACATGGAGGAAAGGCGCGGCGGCCCGATCACCGTCGCCTCGGATGCCACGCTGATGGCCTCCGCCCGCAAGCTCCTCACCGAGGCCGAGCAACGCAGCGCCGACATGCAGCTAGTCATGGAGGAAATCGGTGCCGGCGCAAACACCGAAGCCGCCGCCAAAGCCAAAATCGCCGCGGGCGAGGCCAATCTCGACCACGAGCGCCACATCGCCACCATCGCCAAGCCCGGCAACCCCATCCACGTCCGCGTTTCTGATTCCGACCGCTCTCGCACCGCTGAAATTGACGAGCTCACCATCAGTGCCAGTGCCTCCAGCGGCGATTCCATTTCCCGCGTCACGCTCAAGGAAACCTCCACCCACTCCGGTATTTTCGAGGGCATCATCCCCACGACCGGAGCGCAGGCCAGCGCCTTCGCGCAAAACTCGGAGCCAGGCCGCGCGCCGAACATGGTCATCAGCCCGCTCACCGATTACCCCGCCTGGCGCCCCGTCGCCGTCAAGGATGCCATGCCCGATTTCACCGTCGATCTCAACGACAACCTCCCCCTCGGCGAACTCACCATCACTGCCAAAGAGCCCGCCGCCGGCCTCACGAAATTCATCGTCCAGACCGCGATGAACCCCAGCGATTGGACAACAGTAGGCACTCACCCTACTTCCAAAATTGCCATCTCCGATCCATGGAAACCCTCCGTAACTGTGGTCAATGAAGAACCCAACAAAGCCCATTACGGCGCGCGTTCGGTCTATGACATCGATCAGGCTCGCCAGCACATGAATACAGGCTGGCTCGTCAACACACCGGATATGGCCATCGCCAAAAATGTCACCGGAGTTTCCACCGCACTGCCCGAATCCATCGTCACCGATGTCAAATGGATGCGCGGCCCCTACCCAAACCCCGCCGTCGTCGTCCGTTTCCAAGCCTACTTCCACGAAAAGGAAGACGTCACCCGCCGCTTCGCCCTCGACCTAGGAAACATCCCCGATCTCAAAATCCCCGCCGACGACAAACAGAAAGCCCAGCCCGCCGAGTTCCTCATCGCCGTCAACGGCAAGGTCATCACCACCAAAGACCAACGCCAGCTCCAGGGCGAAATCAACCTCAGGCCCGGTATCCACAAGATAGAAATCTGGGCGACCGGCTGGCTCTCGAACATCGGCTTCGGCCGAGAGGTGAAACTCCGCGCCAACCTCATCGACCCCGAAGCCTTCGTCGATTGGCCGGACACCTACTTCGATCCCGCCACGTTCCCGCCCGCCGTCCTCGATCACCGCAACGCCCCCGCCGCCGTCACCGCGAACGCCGACTCCTCCGAGTTCAAGGTGAAGTTCGCCGACAAATCCCGCGCCCGCCTCATCCGCCTCGTCATGGTCGCCCACCAGGGCACCGTCCCCGCCCTCAACAAGCTCGCCCTCACCAAACCCGATGGCGCGAAAATCCTCCCTGTGCCCACCGATTTCGCCGAACTCAACAAGAACGAAACGCTGGAGATCCTGACAGGAGACAAAATCTCCGTCCGCTACGTCGATGACCGCTTCATCACCAAAACCCGCGAACGCCACGAGCGTTTCCTCGATGTCTCCTTCACCGACGCCCGCGCCGAGTTCGCCGACATGGAACCGCGCTTCGACGGCCACCACAACGAGGATCGCCCCTACTACGAAAAGCTCATCCGTTTCCTCCACGGCAAGCCGCTCGCCCTCGCCATCCACGATGCCGACATGGACTCCACCGTCGCGCCCGACAAAGTGAAGGTTTCCCTAGAGACCTCCACCGGCAGCAAGGAATTCGAAGCCACCGAAACCGGCGACTCCACCGGCATTTTCAAGCTAGTAGTGAAGCCGGTCTCCGGCACCGCGAAGGACAGCAGCGAAATCCAAGTCCCCGATGGCGGCATCATCACCGCCCGCTACACGGATCATGAAAACAACCGCCCCGGCGTCCCCACTCCACGCGTCGGCACGATACGCCACGCAGCCTACACCGAGCCGCAGATCCGCCTTACCCACGCCACCGTCACCCCCATCGAAGGGCAGGGGATCCCCGCCGCCCTTCACCACGGCTTCGAGCGCCTCAGCGACGATAAACCCGATGCCACCAGCGAAGCGATCCGCGCTTCATGGCAGGTCAATCAAGCCCTGCTCCCCACCACCAAAGCCCCCGAAGGCGGCTTCCAAGCCGTCCTCGGCCAGCAACTCTATCTGGAAATCCTCGCCCCGCAAATGGCCTTGGGCGTGACCTCAAAAATCGAAGTCTTCGCCCAGACCGATGAAGGCCGCCGCACCGCTGGCAGCAACGCCGAGGGCTTTGACAAGAATGTTCCCGGAACGCTCTTGTTAGAAGCCGACCTCAACGCCTTCAAACCCGGCGGCGACGCATGGCGCGGCGTTCCTGCCCTGCCTATCTACCAAATCTCTCAACTCAAAGGCTTCGGTGAGAACCCCGACCTCGACCGCTTCTTCGTCACTGTCCCGCTCATCCTAGGCACCCTCCCGGAGGTCGGTGCGATGACTTTCCAGGAACGCTACGAGCTCGCGAAAACCATGCGCGAATCCCTCGACGATTCGCAAAGCATCGATCTCAACCCCAACGGCCTCGTCGTCCGCCCCGGCGAAAATGTCCACATCGGTTTCCGCTACACCACTCCCGATGGCGCGGAAAAATGGGCAACCGCCACCACCAAAGTCGTCACCCATCCCGCGTTCGACCTCATGGCCGCCGACCACCGCGCGACCATGACCGCCGCTTATGTTGGGGAAAACCTCAACCTCCGCGTCGTCGATCCCGGCGCCGATCTGACGGACGGTGCCGACACCGTGAAAGTCCTCGTCCAGGCGAAATCTGGTGCCAAGCACACCGTCGAGCTCCACGAGAGCGGCACTCACACCGGCATTTTCAAAGGCTCTTATCAGCTCTCTTACGCCGGAGCCTCCGCCGCCCCCGAGCCCCCCGTGGAAGGCGCCGAGCCCGCCCCCTACGATGTCCGCGCCAACGGTTTTCCCGTCACCTACGGCGATACCATCGCCGCCCGCTACACCGATGCGAACGGCGTGAAAACCGCCACCCGCATGGTCACGATCAGCAAGGGCGCGGACGGCCTCGTCCAGCCGTTCTCGAAAAAATACGACGACCCCGAGATCGCCATGCGCACCCAGTTCTCGCTTGCCGAGGCCTACCTGGAAATCGCCAAACGCCGCCGCAAGCTCGGCGAAAACGACTTGGCCGATCTCGACTACGTCACCGCCAAGCAACTCCTCGCCAGCGCGATGGATCAGTTCAACGACCCTGCCACCCGCGCCCACGCCGAGTATCTGTTAGGCAGCCTCACCATGGAGGAAGCCGAGTCCGCCGAGTCCGCCGAAACCAAGGAAGACCGCTATCGCGCCGCGCTTTCCCGCTTCATCAACATCACCGGCAGCTACTCGGAAACCGTGCACGCCGCCAAGGCGCAATACCAGATCGCCACGATCTACGAGCGCCTCAAGGAACCCGACATCGCCGCCCAGGAATACGTGAAGCTCGCCTACAAATACCCGGACTCCGAGCACCTCGCCGTCTCCATGGCGCGCCTCGGCACGCATTTCCTGAAAAAGGCCGCCGAATACGAAGCGAAGGCTAAGCCGCTGTTAGAGAAAGCCGCAGCGGACGAGTCGGACAAGGACGCCGCCTTCGAGGGTGAGGCGATGAACAAGATGGCTATCGCCGAATACCTCAAGACCGCCCGCATTTTCGGACGCCTCCAGGAGCGCTTCCCCACCGATCCGCTCGCCGGCCAAGCCGGACTCCGCGCCGGGCAATCGTTCATGCGTGCCAACAAGCACCAGGAAGCCGTCGATGCCTTCAAGCGCGTCATCATCGAACCCTCCTACGACGGCGTCACCATCCGCGCGCAAGCCATGTATTGGTCGGGCATGAGTTACCAAGCCCTCCGCCAGCCCATGGCCGCCTACTCGAACTTCAAACGCCTCACCTACGATTTCCCCGAAAGCGAATGGGCCGCCTTCGCCCGCGGCCAGCTGTCCCAGGAGGGCATGCTGAACCTGGAAGACAACCTTGAACTTCAAAGGCTGGAAAGCGAGCAATGATGAATTTTGATAAAATGAATTTACAAAGAATCACCCGGCATATGCTCGTTCTGCCGATCTTGCTCGGTTTGGCCAATGCCTCGCCTTTGGACGATCGTATTCAAACGTTTCGCAAGGCCCAAACTCAAAAAGAAGCCGATGTTGCCGAGCTTCTCAAACTCGGCATACAAGAACAACGCTGTGCCGAAGCCTTTGCCGCAACCCGCGGATGGCTGACATCCAATCAATCGGAATCCGCTGAGCTTTTGACGCAGGCCGCTAAAGCCGCGGAATACGCCAGCGAGTGGAAAGATGCGGTGAGTTTTTATCGAAAATTACTCAAACAGACCAACCTCGACGCCAAGTTGGCCGGCGAGGCCGTCACCGCCAGCTACCGGATCCTGATCAATCATCTCGGCGATCCCGACGGCGCTTACCTTTTCATGCGCGAGGACGGCGACCGCCTCCGCACTTATGGCCGCGCCCATCAGTTTGACGCATGGTTCATCGCTCAGACCAAGTCTCGTAATGATGTTCCTGCACTTTGCGGCCGCCTTGAAGCGCTTATCAATACCGATGCGGCAAATGCCGTGAAATATGGCGCGGATGTCGAATGGCTTTGCAAGACGCTGGAATCGTTTGCGATAGCGGACGATTCTTGGCTTAAGGCCGCAGCCAAGCTCGCGGCTTTGCCAAATCTACCTGCTCCCTACAAGGCGCGTATCAACTGGGCGATGGAAGTTGTGCCGTTTAGCAAGCAGGCGACTGAGCTATTCCGGGCGAACAAGCCGCTACCGGATTCGTTGTTCGAGAAACCCTTGCAGGCCGCCGAAGCGCTGGTGACCGCTTTGCCCTACGAGGGATCGATCCTTGCCGCCAAAGGCTGGATGAATATCCGCGAAGGAGACAGTGGTGTTATCAGGAACTACCTGGCTCCGAAGCGCGAGGCCAAGGTCGCTCCGATCCTGAAAGCACTGGCGAGCCTGCCGCCGCAACAGGCGCAGGCCGTGCTTGCCGCGCCGAGTCCCCAGGGGTGGCCGGTTTCAGTCCTGGTTTCCCCGGCCGAGCTGAGGGCGCTGGCATTGAAGGTGCCGGCGGTTTTCAACTCGCTGGCCGCACCTGATGTGGGGTTGTTCGACGCCACCCTGACCGTGGACGAGGCGAAGGCGCTTTCGCCGCTGCTGGCGCGCAACCCTAACAGCAACGCGGCGCTCGTCCGGGCCTATGCCGTGGCCGGCACCAATACCGTGAGCGCCATCGTTCCGGAGATGATCAAGTCTGAAATGTGGAGGTTCGATTCCGCGAAGTCCGCCATTGATACTGTATGGAACTCCGGTGCAAAGCGCGATGGAGCCGATCATGCTGCGCTCTGCAAACAATATGCCAACCTCGGTGCACGTTACGACCAGTTCAGCAAGCAGGGCGCGAAGGAGGCCTCAAGCCAGGACCGGATGACTGCCTTCACGGCCCTCTATCAGGAGCTGCAAAGCGGCAATTATGCGACGCCAGGATTGCTGCCACTCTACGATGGGCTTCTCAAACAGGCACCGCCCGCTGATGCAGAGAAGATCTTGCAGAAGCTTGTTTCTGATTTCGCCGCCGCACCGCCTACAACGCTGGAGTTGCAGAAGCAATTTCTCGCGCAAGTCCTGTCGAAGATCAGATTCGGTAATGCCTATTCGGGCCTGGCTTTTGGTCCGGCACTCCATCCCGGATGGGAGGATTATGGCACCGGCGGCGTACGTGCTGGCGCGCCTGCTTTGGCAGCAGACCTCGGTAAACTGCTGCAATTGCAGATGGCGGCTGGGAGCCTGTCCGAGCCGATTTTCGGACTGTGGCTTCATTGCGTTAACCCTGCAACTCCAGAGGCCAAGGCTCTGTTTGAGGCATTGGTGAAATCACCGGTCTATGAAAAGATGAATCCTGCGTATCACAACATGGCCGCGCACCGCGCGCTTTTCGGGCGGATCGCGATGACGCCCGCCATGTTGACGACGGATCCCGAGTATGTCAGCCGTGAATTACTGGCCCTGCCGAAAGACGCCGCGCCCGCCGCCGTCGAGGCCGCCCTTAAGACCGTGGTGGATCGTGCGGCAGCAGCACCCGCCGTTGTTCCGGTAAGAGGACTTCAGCCGGTTGCGGCTTTGCCCCAATGGTCCGATCAGACCCGCCAACTCGTGTTTTCCCTCTACGCGGAGAACGCGCCGCTCGGAGTCGTTGCGTGGGGGGGCGCGGGTGGCGAGCTGTTGGTGTCGCGCGTGCTCAAGGAGTTGCAGGAGAAAAAGCAATGGTCCTCCGCCGAGCCCATCGCCGCTGGTTTGTGGCAGGCTTCCGCTGATCTCCAGTATTGGCAGAACGCTGATACGTTGTCGCTCTTTGCCGAAGCCGCGCTCGCGGCCGAGCAACCCTCGGTAGCCATGACCCTCGCCTCAGGTGGCCTCAAAAGCGCGGCGGGTAAGGCCCTCGCCGCGAATATCGCGAGCCCTACCTACGCGAAAACCATCGGCAGACTAAAACAGGTGGCCGGCAATGCGGCTACCAAGATTGGCGCGGTCGATATCTCAGTAGATGAAACCGATCCTGCGTATCCCATTTACAAATCGAACGCAGAATTCGTGTTAGGAAATGAGGATTCCGCTTGGCAATTGTATGTCAACCACTCCGAGCAACTCATCCCCGTCATACGCTCCCTTTCCGTGGATTATTCGTTTTGGCTTCTCAAGCGCAACATTACTTCCAGCCGGGATCAGGAAGCCGAAAATCTCATCAAAGAACTCACCATCTGGTCGCGGCAAGCCGAAGGCACTCTCAGCTCAGCCCAGGACGCACAACTCAAAATCGCCTACGCCGATCTCGCTTTCCGCAAAGGAGCATTGCCTACCGCCCGCGCCTGGTATCGCAAGGTTGCCGAAGCAGCCGAGTATGAGGGCACGGAAGTTCATCTAACAGCAGCACTCGGATCGGTGATGGTCGATCGCGTCTCGAAAAATTTCGGGGCTGCCATGACCGAGCTCGATATTTTAATGAAGCTTCAGAATGAAGATTTCCGCAAAAGAATCCGCTACGCCCGCGCCGAGGTGCTGATGGATCAGGAAAGCTACGCCGAAGCCCTCGAGGAAATCGACCAAGTCCTCCGCCAGGAACCGAAACACCCGGACGCCCTCATCCTCCGCGGGAAAATCCACTTCGAGATGCGCAAGCTCGTCGAGGCCAGCGAGATCGAACTCGGCCCCTCCCAGGACAAGACGATCATCGTCCCCGGCGAAGTCGTGAAGATCAATCTCCGCGACCCCACCCTCAATGTCTCCGGCATCGGCGCGGACATCGAAGTCGAAATCTGGGCGAAATCCGGCGACCGCGAACGCGTCCTCCTCTACCAACTCGGCGATAGCAAAGAGAAATTCCGCGCTGATGTGTCCACCGCCCTCGGCGCCCCCACTCCCGGCGATAAAATCCTGCAAGTCCTCGGCGACGACGAAATCCGCTTCGGCTACTCGGAGCGTTTCCGTGCGAAAATGAAAGACCTCCCCGCCGATCCCGATATCGTCATCGGCGTCGCCTCGGATGCGATGCTCTCCTTTTCCGCCGGTGCCTTCCCGCCCCGCGAAGGCGAGCGCCGCCTCGACATCGAGGAACTCGGCATTTCCACCTCCCAGGCCGCCCTCGGCACCCGCACCGTCCGCCCCGGCAACCCGGTTTACATCCGCGTCACCGATCCCGACCGCAGCCTCACCACCGGCGACGATCAAATCAACGTCAGCCTGCAAACCACCAGCGGCGATGAGATCCGCCAGCTCGCCCTCAAGGAAACCTCTCCCTTCAGCGGCGAGTTCCAGGGCATTGTCCCCACCGCCGGCGCGCAGGCCATCGCCTTCGCTTCCGAAAGCGCCCCCGGCCGCGATCCGAACATGGCCATCAGCTCCCGCGAATACCCCGGCTGGCAGGGCAATGTCGGCGACGCCAACAAACCCCGCACCTTCGGCATCGACCTCAACGACAACGCGCCCATCGACAAATTGACCGTCGATACCGGCGATGCCGCCAGCAGCCTGAAAAATTTCGTCCTCCAAACCTCCCTCGACGGCAAAAACTGGACCACCCGCGCCCGTTTCCCGGAAGACACCCCGGTCTGGGACGGCTCGCCGCACGTTTCCTCCTTCCCTACCTTTGGCACGGATTCCATCCCCGTCAGCAAACCGGAAGGCCGCGAACTCCCCGAAGATTGGGCGGAAATCATGGATTACACGTCCAACCGATCCTCTATCAAATTCCTTTCTGCCAATGTAAAATCCCTTTCCGCGGCACCTCTGCCCCTCGTCGCCCCCAGCCACCCGGCTTACAGCGTGGTCATCCGCTACCGTGCCCTCTTCCACCAACCCGCCGCCGCGATCCGCCGCTTCCAGCTCACCGGCCTACCCGATGACGGCAACACGATCTTCCTCCTCAACGGCACACCCGCCGCCGAAGATGCTCCCAACGGCCTGCTCATCGAACGCGAACTCCCTCCCGGCCTCCACGAAATCCAGATCTGGCGCCATGATAATCCCGGCAAATTCCTCGAATCCAAAACCGCCCTCCTCTGTGACGACGCCGGAAAACCCGACCTCATCCTTTGCCCGGACGCGATGTTCGATCCCGCCACTTTCCCCGATGACCTGAAAAAATCACTGCCCCAACCCGCCACAATCACGCCCGCTGGAAGCATGATGAACATCGCCTTCGGCGACCAGACCCGCGCCCGCCTCGTTCGCCTCGTCATCAACGGCTTCGACGGCGTCGCTCCGACCATCAAAAAAGTCACTCTTTCCAACAGGGAAAGCAAAGCCCTCCTCCCCGTCGCCCTAGACTTCATGGAACTCCGCGGCAACACCCAGCTTGAAGTCCTCCCCGGCGACAGCATCAGCGTCCGCTACGAAGACCCGCGCACCGCCTCGCCGAAACGCGACCGCCTCGAACAACGCCTCAACGTCGCCTTCAACGACGCGAAACTCTCCGCCTCATTCCTCACCTACATCGAGACCAAGGAAGGCCGCGAGCTCGTCCTGGAGCCCATCCGCCGCTTCCGCTACGATGACGCCGTCGCCCTCGTCATCGAGGATCCGGACATGGATGCCGGCCCGGAAAAGGACATCATCGACATCAAGGTAACCTCCTCCTCTGGCGGCAACGCAGTCATCAAGGCCGTCGAGACGGAAGAGCAAAGCGGCGTGTTCCTCGGCCGCATTTTCCCTGTCAACGCCGAACCCGGCCGCGACTCGGAAATCAAGGTCACGGAAGGTGGTACCCTAACAGCCACCTATCTCGACGCCGAAAACCTCAGTCCCGGCATCCCCACCGAGCGCACCGTCGTCATCCAGCACGCCCGTTACACCGATCCCGCGCTCTCCGCCTACACGGTCACCACCAAGCAGCTCCCCCCACCGCCCGCAAAGCCCGCCGAGCCGAAAACCACCACCCGCTCCTCCGCGCCGGAAACCGTCGCGCCGCGCCGCGCCCTGATTTTCGAACACTCCGATCCCGCGAAACCCCTCGCCGCCGTCGCCGGTTCCAGCGTGCGCTTCGATGTCGTCGTGCCCCACCTCGCCCTCGCCGGCAGCAGCACGGTGAACGCCTACGTCCAGACCGATGCCGGACGCAAAGCGAAACAGACCGAACTCAAGCCACCTTTCGACGTCGCCGCTCCCGGAACGCTCAAGCTCACCGGTGTTCTAACAAATTCAGAGGTCGTCACTCCCGACGGCTACCAGCTCGCCCAGCCGCCCACCGCCCCCGGCAACGAGCCGCCGCTGGAGGAAGGCCGTTTCTCCTTCACCATCCCGCTCATCCTCGGCGAAACGCCCGACCGCAGCTTCGCCACCAAATCCGCCGAAGACCTCCCCGACTCCGCGATCCCCGACGGCCTCGCCGTGAAAGTCGGCGACATCGTCCACGTCGGCTACCCCTACAAGGACAGCGCCGATGCCGTGAAATGGATCACCGCCATCTTCAAGGTCGAAAGCCATCCTTTCCTCGACGTGATGGACGCCAGCTACGCCGAGCCGCTCGCCAAAGCCTTCGTCGGCGAGAAAATCCACCTCCGCCTGATCGACCAAGGCCTCGACCGCAGTGCCGAGCGCGACACC